>JANMYC010000039.1:0-2058 GCA_031381715.1 Saprospiraceae bacterium | reverse complement strand
ATATTCTCTCTAACTATTTTAACCGCTTTTTAACTCCACCAACCATTTCATAATTTCATGTAAAACGGTCGTGTTAAGGGTGTAAATAATGAATTGACCATTTTTTTCCGACGTGACCAAATTAGCTTGTCGCAGCAAGTCAAGGTGGTGCGAAATAGTGGGTTTACCGATTTTAAATCTATCGGCAATATCACCGGCTGACATATCTCTTTCTTTCAAGACCTCTAATATTTCCCGCCTAATGGGGTCGTTCAACGCTTTAAATATGATATTCATTTGTATGATTTTATATTTCGACAAATATCGAAATAATAGTAGTAAATACCTAATTTTTTCCGACCATCTCATGAAAATAATAGACCAAAATTCATTTTTTTCCGTAGATACTGAAAGTATTATTCCGAAACCTCGGAGGGATCATTTTATTGATTTTAGTTTTGAACAAATATTTCTCCTCACTTCGTTATCAAAATGTGATAACTATTCGGTTGTTTTGCACTTAAATTGCTCAGATATTCATGAAGAAAATAGTATTTTTTATTGTTCAAATATTTTTTTTTGGTTCAATAAACGGTCAGGTCATGACCAAACCCATCGCAGAAACGTCGAAAACATTTGTTGAAAAAATTAAAAACGCCCACCATTTCGGTCTATTTTATGCCCAACAAGCTGTTACATTTGATATTGACGTATCGTTCGGAGGAAAGCCGGGAATGTCCGCCACTATAACGACTTTGACAAGCAGCGGTAAAATTCGTTTGCAACAGTCTAATGGTAAAACAGTTATTTTTGATGGTAAAAAAACGTGGATTTCACCAGGCAATTCAGATTATCCGAAAGCTCGTTTTGATATTTTTACCTATCATTATTTTTTCATGGCGCCTTTTAAAGTCAATGACGGCGGCACGCAATGGCAGATATTATCGGATAAGATTTATGATTTCAACGATTACGCCCGCGCGCGGTTAACTTTCCAAAATGGCACCGGTGACTCGTCGGATGATTGGTACATCGTGCACCGCAACAAAGCAACGAATTATTTGGAAGCTATGGCATACATCGTCACTTACGGAGGCAAATCTCAAGCCGAAGCCGAGAAAAAACCGGGCAGCATTGTCTATACCGACTGGCAAGCAATCAGCGGAGTCATGTTCGCCACTACTTGGAAATTCACGAATTGGTCAGAAGAAAAAGGCTTTTTCGGTACAAAAGCCGAAGTGAAAATTAAAAATATTCGTTTTATAACGCCTGATAATAGCACTTTTGCTGTGCCTGTGGATAGTAAGGAGGTGGGGATGTGACCCCTCAGTATTTTCAGATTAGCTTGTAGAAATACATTCTACCATCAAAAATTCGTGGTGCAAATGATTAAAATCGAGGTCGGTAGTTAGTAACGTGGCATTCAGAACAGATGCAGTAGCAGCTATCCATAAATCATTTTTACCCATATTTCGAGAAGACATATTCAAGGGACGATTCTCAAGTTTGCCGTGGCTGAAAGCATCAATTTTGGCATACCTTTCAATGACATCTTCAGAATGAATGTCTGTTATGAGTAATTCCTCCAAAAGCTGCTCTAATTTTTCTAATTTTTTTTCACCCCAATGGTTAATTTTTGCCAATGCTTTTATCTCTCCTATACTAACAACAGATAAAATAGCTTCATTTTGGGTAGAATCTAATGGGCGGTAAATTTCCTCAATTTTTAAAGAAACATTACTGGCACGTAGGTAGTGCAGTAAAATATTAGTATCTAAAATGTATCTCATTGACTTAATTGGGATAATAATACATCAATCGGTTCTGTAATATTCAATTCTTTCACTAATCTATCAAAACGCTCTTTATTTACGCCTTTATAATTTTTAGCTTTTTTTAACCGTTCTAAATCTAATGTTTTACTGAAAGGGCGATTGATTCTTTGTAATAAATCAAAATCGGTCTTTTTATCCAAGACAACTTGAATGTTTTCCAAGTTCATTGTCTTGAAAACATTAAGAAGCTGCTCCACCTCTTGCACAGAACCAATTTCTATTGTTAGTTTCATTCTTTTTTTTA
>JANMYC010000020.1:0-4477 GCA_031381715.1 Saprospiraceae bacterium | reverse complement strand
TTTTGCTTCCTCATCGCCTATGCTAAATAGGTTATATCAAAATGTTCTTTGGAGTCAACGCTCAAATTACTTTGAAACCATGACAGATTGCCCTCAACGAGATGAGCGTTATGGCTGGGTTGGCGATGCACATTTTTTTATGGGCACTTCAGCCTACAATCAAAACGGAGCCAGCTTTTTCACCAAATGGTTTCAAGATTGTGTGGATACTCAAAATCAGGATAATGGTAACATTAGCAATGGTGCGCCAGGTTATAGACCCGGTGCTGGAAATTCTCAATTGGATTGGTCGGCAGCTATGATGATTACACCTAACGCCATTTGGGAAAGGTATGGCGATAGTCAACCCATTTTTCAACATTACGATGCGTTGAGAAAATACATGACCCAATGGGAAAAATTAGTGAACAAAGTAAATGATTTTGAAGCGAAAGGCAAAATCGGCGAACCAGCGTATCAAATTATCGGCGATTGGGTGTCTCTGGAAAAGGGGACGACCCGCGAATTTATTGCTCGGGTGATAGGCTACATCATTAGCAAACAAATGATTGATTTTGCCACACTTACCAACCATACGAATGATATTGAAACTTTTACGAAGCTGGCAGCCCAATATAAAAGTGATATTATTGAAAAGCATATCAAACCAGATGGGGTAGTTGATGGAAATACGCAATGTGCTTATGCGTATGTTGCAAGGTATGGTTTATACAATCCTAATCAAAAGGAAGCTATTAAGGCTCAGTTTAAAAAAAGAATGATTGCCGACAATTATGGTGTTTTAACAGGGTTTCATGGAACAGGAAATTTACTGCCTGGGTTAACGGCAATGGGTCTTATAGATGAAGCATCTAAGGTTATTACCAGCGAAAAATCTCCTGGTTGGGGCGGCATGGTAAAACGCGGTGCGACGACTATTTGGGAACGTTGGGAAGGTAAAGATGATAATGGTAATTTTTTTAATCCAGCTATGAACTCCTTTAACCATTACACTTTTGGCGGTTGTGGCGAATGGATGATGGGCAATTTAGTAGGTTTACAAACAAAAGATGCAGGTTTCAAAACCATTCGGGTAGAACCAACCATCATACCTGATTTAAACTGGGCTTCGGGTAGTTTTGAATCTCCTTATGGGATAATATCTAATAAATGGGAAAGAAAGAACGGTAAAATTACAATGAACTTGAATATTCCTCCAAATAGCTCGGCACAAGTCGTATTACCTGCATCTGCAAAAAATGTGAAGTTAAACGGAAAGCCGTATGAAGTAAAACAGTTACAAGATGCCATAAACTCTGGATCATATACCTTCGTATGGGATGATAAATAAGAGATAAACCACTAAAAAATCAATAATGGGAAATTTTAACTCAAAATACTGAGGGGGTACAAAACCACCAAACAAATGCCTATATTTTTGATAATCGAGTGTTTGCAGGTTTTAAAGAACAAAATACTTAGGGGTATGGTAAAACAGCTACATTTACCTATAAATCACTCAATAATATAGAGAATGACAAAAGAAATCAAGAAGTATGACTTTAAAACAGGGTTGCCACAAGAGTTTGAAATTGTGGATATTGCGGAATTGTACAAAAATTTTAAAGACGTTTTAACGGCAAATCACCGAGCTGGTTTTTATCATATTATATGGTTTCAAAAAGGCAATCCAACTCATTCGGTTGACTTTAATCCCATACAAATCAAAACCAACACGTTGCTATTTTTAAATAAAGACACCGTTCAGCATTTTGACAATCAAACGAAATTTGAGGGAAAAGCCCTTCTTTTTACAGACAGTTTTTTTTGTAAATCGGAATCCGATACCAAGTTTTTAAGAACTTGTATCTTATTTAACGACTTGTTTTCCGTTTCGCACATTCAAATAGACGCGCAATTACAACTGTTTACGGACGTATTTCAGCAAATGACCAACGAGTTGAACGAGGCAAAAGACAATTTTCAAGCGGATATTTTGCAAAATCTTTTACATAATTTCCTACTCCATTCTGAAAGAGAAAGAAGACAACAAAATTTTACGGAAATTAAAAAAGGAGCTGATCTTGATTATGTTCTGTTGTTTAAAGACATTTTAGAAGCGAACTATAAACAGCAAAAGCAAGTGAATTACTACGCCAAACAAATTTTTATTTCAGAGAAACGGTTGAATCAAGCCACTACTAAGGTTTTGGGTAAAAGTCCCAAAGGCATAATTGACAATAGGGTTATGTTGGAAGCGAAACGTTTATTGGCGCACACGACCGAAGCCGTCAAAGAAATTGGTTTTGATTTGGGATTTGACGAGCCGACTAATTTCATTAAATATTTTCGCAAACACAACGACAATACCCCAACTGAATTTAGGGAAACATTCGTTTCGGCGTAAAAGTATCATTCAAAGGACTATTTCTACCTTTTCCATTGTGTTTAAGCATCGCACCTTTGCATCGTAATTTAACATTAATTAAAAAGAAATGATTAAAACGATTTTAAGTGCAATGATAATTTTAGGAGTTGGATTATCTTCTTGTAAAACAAGCAACTCAATTTCACAATCTAAAAGTTTAAAAAAAATGGAAAATAAACAAAAAGTAGTCAGTCTATTGAAAGCTATTGAAACAGGGGCAACCGAACCCGTTAGCTACATCAATCCCAACAAATACATTCAGCACAATTTGGGTGTTGGCGAAGGGCTTGCTGGTTTTGGTGCTTTACTTCATTCATTGCCCCCAAATTCGGCAAAAGTGAATACGGTGCGTGCCTTTCAAGATGGCAATTATGTTTTCACGCATACCGATTACAATTTTTTCGGATCAAAAATCGGATTTGACATTTTCCGATTTGAAAACGGACAAATTGTCGAACATTGGGACAATTTGCAAGAAACGGCAAAGCCAAACCCAAGCGGACACACGATGATTGACGGCGAAACAACGTGTAAAGACCTTGATAAAACAGAGGAAAACAAAACCTTAGTCAGAAGTTTTGTGGACGATATTTTGGTCAATGGCAGAATGGAAAAACTCGCGGGCTATTATGATGGCGATAATTACATTCAACACAATCCCTTAATCCCCGATCAACTTTCAGGGTTAGGAAAAGCCTTAGGAGAGTGGGCGAAACAAGGTATTACTATGAAATACGACAAAATTCATAAAGTCTTGGGCGAAGGCAATTTTGTTTTAGTCGTTAGTGAAGGGCATCTTGCGGGAAAACACAATTCGTTTTATGACTTATTCAGAGTTGAAAACGGAAAAATTGCGGAACATTGGGATACAATTGAAGAAATTCCAACAAAAGAAAATTGGAAAAACAATAATGGGAAATTTTAACTCAAAATACTGAGGGGGTACAAAACCATCAAACGCTTGATTATCACAGTGATAGTCAAGCGTTTCGGTGGTTTAAACAAGTCGTTAAAGCAGGAATTATCAATAAAAATTAAAAAAAATATGAAAAACAAACTTCTTCTAATCGGCTTTTTTATCAGCCTTTGCTTGATGTCTTTTACGCCAAAAGAAGGCGCACCGCTTCCTAATATCGTCCTCATTTTTATGGATGACATGGGTTACGCAGATATTGGTGCTTACGGGGCAACGGGTTATAAAACGCCGAATTTGGATAAATTGGCGGCGCAAGGTATGCGTTTCACCAATTTTTATTCTGCTCAACCGATTTGTACCGCCTCGCGTGCGGCAATAATGACGGGCTGTTATCCCAATCGAGTGGGTTTGACGGGGGCATTACAGCCAAATTCAAAGGTCGGTCTCAATAAGGACGAGGAGACGGTTGCGGAACTTCTAAAAAAGCAAAATTACAAAACCAGTATTATCGGCAAATGGCACTTGGGCGATAGTGAAATGTTTCTGCCTTTGCAACATGGGTTCGATGAATATTTGGGGTTGCCTTATTCCAACGATATGTGGCCGCTTGGCGCAACAGGCAGACCGAATGAAAATGCCAACAAAGCCAAAATGCCGTTTTTGCCCCTCATGGATGGTAATAAAGTGAGCCGAACCATTACGACAATGGCGGAAATGAGCGAATTGACGACTTTATATACGGAGCGTGCCGTGAAATTTATCCATGAAAACAGTAAAACGCCTTTTTTCTTATATATGCCCCACGCAATGATGCATGTGCCATTGGCGGTATCAAAAAAGTTTGAAGGTAAAAGCAAAAAAGGCATATTTGGCGATGTGATGATGGAAGTGGATTGGTCGGTTGGCGAAGTGATGAAAGCTTTGAAAGATAAAGGCATTGAAAAAAATACGCTCGTCATTTTTACAAGCGATAATGGACCTTGGTTGACTTTTGGCAGTCATGCTGGCTCGGCGGGTGTTTTTCGAGAAGGTAAAATGACGAATTGGGAAGGCGGGCAACGGGTGTCTTGCCTCATGCGCTGGCCCGAGGTCATTCCAAAAGGTAAAATTACTGAGGGGTTGGCGTGTGCCATAGATTTGCTCCCAACTTTTGC
>JANMYC010000010.1:0-9446 GCA_031381715.1 Saprospiraceae bacterium | reverse complement strand
GTTCCAGCCTTCAAAGGTTATAGAGACTTTCCTGCTACATTATGTATTTCTTTAAATGAAGCTGTTGTACATGGTATTCCATCTAATTATGAGATTAAAGAAAATGATGTTATATCCGTAGATTGTGGGACTTTTATGAATTGTTATTTCGGGGATGCAGCTTACACATTTGCATTAGGCGGCGTTACCCCCTCAGTATTAGACCTTTTAAATGTGACTAATACCTCACTCTACAAGGGAATTGAACAAGCTACAGTCGGTAAAAGAATAGGAGATATTGGATTCGCAATATTTGAATATTGTGAAAAAAAGCATAAATATGGGGTGGTTCGAGATTTGACAGGACATGGCATTGGAAAGTCGCTTCATGAAGACCCAGATGTGCCTAACCACGGCAAACGTGGAAATGGTATTGTTCTGAGAGACGGATTAGTAATAGCAATTGAGCCCATGATTAATTTGGGAACCAAAGAAGTAATGGGTATTGGCGATGGTTGGACAATCATCACTTCAGATAAAAAACCTTCTGCACATTTCGAACATACAGTCGCCGTTCGCAAAGGGAAAAAAGCGGATATTCTCTCTGATCACTCTTTCATTGAAGAAGCTGTAAAGAAAAACGCAAATCTTTTGGAAATCTCAATAAAAAATTAGATATTTGCGCTTCGATTTCAAAAGGGTATTATGAAATAATATTTGGTGAAAGAGCCTAATCTCTTTAAACACTTGATTATCAATAATTTAATCAAATATTTGATTGAAAAACCAAGTTGAGATACCTACTTTATTTTATATTATTCTATTTTTAATAAAATTTTGAATGGCAAGAACAGATTTAATTAAACAAGACGGTATTGTTGAAGAAGCGCTTTCAAATGCAAATTTTAGAGTGCGTCTAGAGAATGACCATGTTATTCTCGCAAATATTTCGGGTAAAATGAGAATGAATTATATTCGTATATTACCTGGAGATAAGGTTTCGGTAGAAATGTCACCTTATGACTTATCAAGAGGAAGAATTATTTATCGTTATAAATAAGAAATAGCATATCATTTCTTAGAGAAAGCTGAAAAGTTTTCATAATAGCGATTGGATTATATTTTAATAGCAAATATTAACAATACAACAGTAAATTCAATGAAAGTTAGACCTTCCATTAAGAAACGTTCTGCTGATTGCAAGATTGTTCGTCGCAAAGGCAAGTTGTTCGTTATCAACAAGAAGAATCCTAAATACAAACAACGTCAAGGATAATTTTTTAAAACTTAATTTTAAACATGGCTCGTATAGCAGGTATTGACTTACCAAGAAACAAGCGTGGTGTTATTGCTCTCACGTATATTTATGGTGTTGGCCGCTCTTCTGCAAGAGAAATTCTTCAAAAAGCAGAAGTAAGCGAGGACACTAAGGTAATCGAGTGGAATGATGAAAACATCAAAACCATTTCTCGTATCGTTAATGACGAATACAAAGTGGAAGGTGAACTTCGTTCTGAGGTGCAATTGAGTATTAAGCGTCTTATGGATATTGCTTGCTACCGTGGACTCCGTCACCGTAAAGGTTTGCCGGTTCGTGGTCAGCGTACTCGTACTAACGCCCGCACGCGTAAAGGTCGTCGTAAAACAGTCGCTAACAAGAAAAAAGTGACTAAATAATCAGACTTCATCATCCATTGGTAATTTTTTAAAATTATTCAAGGTTCTGATTGAGGTGATTAATTTCAGTTAACTGTTCAAGGATTGACCCCTCAGTATAGAGGACTAAAACCGGAACAAAAGTTAAATTTAAAAATGGCAAAAGCAGTAAAAAAAATCAAAAAGAGAGTTGTCCAGATTACGCCCGATGGTTTGGCGTATATTCAGGCAAGTTTCAACAACATCATTGTCTCGCTTACAAATAAGCAAGGTCAGGTGATTTCATGGGGCACTGCTGGTAAAGGCGGCTTCCGTGGTTCAAAGAAAAATACGCCCTATGCAGCTCAAGTTGCAGCCACAGATGCGGCTAAGGTAGCATATGATGCAGGTATGCGTTTTTGCGAAGTGTATGTAAAAGGACCAGGTTCTGGTCGTGAGTCAGCAATTCGTGCTATTGATGCAGCTGGTATTAAAGTAATGATTATCCATGATATGACGCCTATGCCTCACAATGGCTGCCGTCCGCCTAAAAAGCGTCGTGTATAATTTTTTATATAAACAATTGGGTATGGGCGAATAAACTTTATGTCCCTCTTCTGAGAAGTGATATAATTTTGAAAACCATCTTCTTGATATTCAATTTTTCTTAAATTTAAGTCAATTTAATTTAAAATGGCAAGATATACTGGACCTACTACCAAAAAGGCAAGAGCTTTTGGTGAGGCTATCTACGGAAACGATAAATCGTTTGAAAAACGTAAAGGTAATCCTCCCGGACAACATGGTCAAGGTCGTAAAAGAAAACAGCGTTCTGACTACGGTACGCAATTAATGGAAAAGCAAAAAGCTAAATACACTTATGGTGTATTAGAGCGTCAGTTCCGTAAGACATTCCACGAAGCTACTAAGCGTCATGGTGTTACAGGTACAGTATTGCTTCAGTTATTAGAAGCTCGTCTGGATAATGTGGTTTACCGTTTAGGCCTCGCTCCAACGCGCAATGCTTCTCGTCAGTTGGTTTCACATAAGCATATTACAGTAAATGGTATCTTATTAAATGTGCCATCTGCTCAAGTTCGCCCTGGTGATGTAATTGCTATCCGCGGAAAATCACGTAACAATGGTAATCTTGAAACTATAGGCGTCAATAGAGAGGTTAAGAAATTCTCATGGTTGGACTGGAATCCTGACAAATTGGAGGGAAAATTCATCGCTTATCCTGAGCGTGACCAAATTCCTGAGAAGATTAACGAGCAATTAATTGTCGAATTATACTCGAAATAATCATTAAAAATAAGAACCTACAAGGTCGTTAGAGCTTGTAGGTTCATCTTCATAAAAAATTTCCCCTTCATTTCTTTAGAATCAATCATAGCATGGCAATATTAAATTTCCAGAAACCTGATAAAATTGTTCTACAAAAAGCCACGGATTTCGAAGGTATTTTCGAATTCAAGCCCTTAGAGCCAGGTTTCGGTCAAACAGTTGGTAACTCTCTACGTCGCGTTTTGCTGTCTTCGTTGGAGGGCTTTGCTATTTCTGCTGTTCGTATAGCAGGCGTCGAGCATGAGTTTGCAACTATTCGCGGTGTAGTTGAAGATGTTGTGGACATTATCTTGAACCTTAAGCAAGTTCGTTTAAAACAATTGATATCTGGTGAAGATATCAAAGAAGAAAAGATATATTTGACTATCAGCGGTAAAGATAAATTCGTAGCAGGTGATATTGAAGAAGCTACTAACGTATTCCGAGTTATGAATCCTGATTTAGTGATTTGTAACATGGAGCCTTCTGTAAGTCTTGAAATGGAATTGACTATCACAAAAGGTCGTGGATATGTTCCAGCTGATGAGAATTTGCCAAAAGATGCTCCAATTGGTGTTATTCCAATCGATGCTATCTATACGCCAATCAAGAATGTATCTTATAAAGTAGAAAATACTCGTGTAGGGCAGAAAACTGACTACGAAAAACTCACTATCGAAGTTAAAACGGATGGTACAATCCATCCAGAAGATGCCGTAAAAGAGGCATCTCGTATCATGATTCAACACTTAATGTTGATAACTGATGAAAACATCACTTTTGATGATGAGAAGAGTCGCGAAGATAGCGTCGTGGATGAGCATATCCTTCACATGCGTAAATTGCTTAAGACTTCACTTGAAGATCTTGATTTATCAGTGCGCGCATACAACTGCTTGAAAGCTGCAAAAATCAACTCTTTAGGCGAAATGGTTCGCTACTATACACATGAATTACTTAAGTTCCGTAACTTCGGTAAAAAATCATTGGTAGAAATAGAAGAACTTCTTCAAGATAAAGGTCTATCATTTGGTATGGACTTATCAAAATATAAATTGGATGAGGACTAATACCCCTCAGTATTCTTAATAAAATTATTTTATAACAGCTTTATAATAATCGTCATGAGCGCACGCAGCGGCTCCGATGTTATAGGGATAAACGTTCTTTAAATGAGACACGGAGATAAGGTTAATAACCTCGGTCGTAAAGCGGCTCACCGCCACGCGCTTTTGAAAAATTTGTCAAAAGCATTAATCGAACACAAGCGCATCAGCACTACTTTAGCAAAGGCTAAAGCCTTGCGTTTGCACATCGAACCACTTATCACTAAAGCCAAAAGCAATACTACGCATTCACGCCGTGTTGTTTTCAGTTATTTACAAGATAAGGAATCTATCAAGGAACTTTTCGACGTAATTGGACCTAAAGTAATGGACAGACCAGGTGGTTATGTACGTGTGATCAAAACTGGTTTCCGTCAAGGTGACGGTGCTGATACAGCATTGATTGAATTTGTTGACTTCAACGAAAACTTCATGGCAAGCAAAGAAGATGCAGCACCTAAGAAGAAAACGCGTCGTAGCCGCGGTGGAGCGAAAGTATATGCTCCTACTGTAGTTGCACCTGTTGTTGAAGAATCAGCTCCAGAAGTTACCGATACAGCTGCTCCTGAAACAGAAGAGCAAGCATAATATCAGAATCATTTATTTGATTATTTTGACCCCATCTCGATTCTTCGGGATGGGGTTTCTTTGTTTTTTGCGGTAAAATACTGAGGGGTATACTTTTCAACTGAAATTAATCTTGTAAATGAACAACGTTTTGTAAATTTATGTCATCTCCTAATTTGAGTGATTTAGAAGTATCATATTTTTATAGTTAAAAACCAACTTTATAATGCGATTAAATAGTTTTTCATCGGTAATTTTTTTCTTTTTTGTAATAACGTGGTTTTCATGTAAACATGAGATATTGATACCCTCGGGTGGTAATACCAATACGAATCCAAAAGATAGTACGATTGTAATCTCAAATACAAGTGGTTGGAAATGCAGTCCTGATACCCTTTATTTTCAATATGAAGTCTTGCCTATCATCGTGTCAAAATGCGCCAGTGATGGTTGTCATGATGCTGGTTATAGAGCCAAAGGGTACATTTTGACAGATTATGTCAATATTTTGAAAAAAGGCGTAGTAGCAGGGTTTGCTAGTTCGAGTAAAATTTATACTGAAATAGCCAATGGTAATATGCCAACAAAAGCATCGGGTATAACTATGACAACGGCTCAAAAAGAAATTATAGCCTAATGGATTAATCAAGGGGCGAAAAATGTATCCTGTAACCCAAGTTATGGAACTTGTGATACCGCAAATATAAAATTTGCAACTTTTGTGTATCCAACTATTCAGAATAAATGTCAAGGCTGCCATGTTTATACTGCACCTGTTTTGAATAATTATACCCAAATAAAAGCTTCCATCCAATCAGGTAAATTTTCGGGAAGCATCAATCATATTTCGGGTTTTTCAACAATGCCTAAAGGAATCAGTAAATTACCTGATTGTGAGTTAAATAAAATCAATGCTTGGATTAAAGCTGGAGCTTCGAATAACTAAAATACGACCTCGTTTTTGCTTATTAAACCCCAACAATGCGTAAATGTTTAGTTATTTATACCGCTCTGTTCGTATGAAATTGACTTTTTTAATGGCAATTTTAGTGTAAAATCATCAATTTTAGGTGATTTATATCATTATGTGGGGAATAAAGAATGGAGAACTTTGTTCTTGAAATTGTTGAGCTTCAATACTTGATTTTGAAATTTTATTTTAAAAAATGACAATGAAGCAACGGTTTTTGAATATTTGTCGTGTTAGTAGTAAAGGTGATTTTTAACATACAACAATTTTCCTTTATAGCTTACATTAGATGTTTTCAACTTAATTCTTCATCGTAAATCAAATCTATGCGTTCACATATCAATTCATTTTCAGTTTTATTGACTCTAACATCTGTTATTTATTTAACATCTTGTAAACACGACATCGTAACGCCTCAAGGAGGAACTTCTACAACTGATTCAACGCTTACATCCGCTCCAAGTTCTGCAGGGTGGAAGTGTAGTGCTGACACCGTCTATTTTCAATATGATGTATTGCCAGTTTTAGTTTCAAGTTGTGCAACAAGTGGTTGTCACGATGCACCCACAAGAGCAGACGGTTATCAGTTGACAGACTATACGAGTACGATGAAAAAAGGCATATCGGCAGGGAAAGCAACTTCAAGTAAGGTGTATACAGAAATAGCCAATGGGAGTATGCCTCTAAGAGGTTCAGGAATAACCATGACAACGGCACAAAAAGATATAATTGCTAAGTGGATTAATCAAGGTGCTAAGAATCTTTCATGCAATCCAAATTTTGGAACATGCGACACCACAAATGTTAAATATTCTACATTTGTAGCGTCTATAGTACAAAATAAATGTCAAGGATGCCATACTTCTACACCGCCTTTACTCACAAATTATAACCAAGTTAAGGCTTCTATTCAAACTGGCAAATTTTGGGGCAGTATAACCCATGCTTCAGGCTATTCTGCAATGCCCAAATCAAGCACTAAATTAGCTGATTGTGAGCTCAGCAAGATTAACGCTTGGATTAAAAGAGGTGCTTTGAACAATTAAAAAAAGAATAGATTAGGGAGTTTTTGAAATTCCCTAATCTGTTTTAAAGGATTTAAATAGTTGTGTTTCAATGATTTATAAATATTGAAACTTTTATTTCGTTGCTTTATTAATTTCAAGCGAATTTTTATAACCACTAAATAGTTCAATTATTTTATGAAAAAACATTTTTTAGCAATATTTGCTCTTACGGCATTTGTAGTAATCGTATCAACCCAAAGTTGTTACTACGATGTCGAATCAGAACTTTATCCGAATACAGGAACTTCAACTGCATGCGATACCGCAACCGCTAAGTTCGCCGTTTTCGTTTCACCTTTATTAACCTCAAAATGTGCTACTTCAGGATGCCATAGTGCTTCATCATCTTCGGCTGGTATTAATTTAGAAGGTTATACCGCCATGAAAAATTATATTTCAAAGAACCAAAACGCCTTTTTCGGATGTATAAATCACTCTTCAGGTTTCTCGGCAATGCCTAAAGGTGGCTCTAAATTTTCAACCTGCGATATTTCAAAACTTCAAATTTGGGTGAATGCGGGTATGCTCAATAATTGATTTATCAATTCTTTAAAATAGTCTTTTCAATTTAAATTTTCAATTATGTTACGTAAAATATTGTTGATTGGGGTCATATTAGCGGCTTTAGGCGGTGCATATGGCTACTATATATGGAATAAGAAGCCTGCTACTATGGAGTCTCGTAGTGCAGATATAACCATGACAGCCAATGACTTAGCCGTTCAGTTTGATAAAGACAAACATGCCGGCAAAGTGATAGTAGTAAAAGGTAAAGTGAGTGCGGTGGAAACGAAGGAGGAAACAACCAATATCACAATAGAGACAGAAGACCCCATGGTTTCGATAAGTTGCGAAATGGAAAAAGGATCGGTCACCCCCTCAGTAAAAGAAGGTGAAGAAGTGACTTTGAAGGGTCAGTGTGATGGAAAACTGGAACTGGCAGATGTCCAATTATCGCGGTGTATCATTATGAAGTAATGTTAAATATTGTTTAAATGAGTAATTTCTGGAATTCTTTACACTGTTTTCAACGTCTTTATAATATACAAGTTGAAACATCATTTCGAAATTTTAATTTTTTAAAATCCTTTTAATTATGAAAAAAGTAATCTTTGCTTTATTGGCAATATTGGCAACCGTGAACATGAACGCTCAAAAAGTGTTTACAAAAACGGGTACGGTCTATTTCTCAGCGACATCTGCCTTAGAAAAAATAGAGGCAACGACTAAAAAAGCAGTGGGTGTGATTGATTTGGCGACCGGTAAAATGGAAGTTCAGTTATTGGTTAAATCTTTCCACTTTGAAAAAGCTTTAATGGAAGAACATTTTAATGAAAACTACATGGAGTCAGGTAAATTCGCTGATTCAAAGTTTTCGGGTGATATTACCAATTTCAAAGATGTCAATTTGAAAAAAGATGGCACTTATAATGTAAAAGTAACTGGAAAACTAACGTTGCATGGCGTTACTAAAGATGTTCAGTCTGACGGAACGGTTACTATCAAAGGCGGTACCGTTACGGGTGCTAAATCAGCATTTGTAATTAAAGTAGCTGATTACAATATTGCTATCCCTGGCGCGGTGAAAGATAAAATTGCAAAAGAAGCTAAAATTAGTATTGATTTGGCTTTGCAGGCAATGGCAGCGGCGAAAGCTAAATAAGGCATTTTATATGTTCTTTTAAGAAAAAGGAAGGCTGTTCTATAAGGTTGTATTGTTATTTATCATTAGTTGGATTATTTTTAATGAGTTTTAAAAATAATAAAACAATGCAGCAATACAACCTTGTGAAACAGCCTCAATTTGTTTTATAAAAAATTAAATCCACATTCTTTGATTTTCAAATTAAACTATGACTATGAAAAAAATCTTACTTCTGATGATACCCCTCAGTATTTTTGCAATAAAAGGCTTATCACAAAAGGATACCAGCTTATTATCATTGATAGAAACTGACGAAGAAATCAATTATACTAAATACAGCTTCAAAACCAACCGTATTATCAACCTTCATTCCTTGGAAAGCACGGCGGAAGGTGTGATGGACGTAAAAATTTCCCATAGATTTGGTACTGTTGATGAGGGTATTTATAATTTATTCGGGATGGATGTGGCGACTCAAAGAATTGGCGTTGACTACGGTATCACGGACCAGTTAACCGTTGGTGTTAATAGAAACAGTGTTAAAAAAGCCTTTGATGGCTTTGTGAAATATAAGTTTTTGAGACAAAGCACAGGTAAGCGCAATATGCCAATTACTGCCGCTATTATGACGAGTGCCGCCATTGAAACTCAAAAATGGGACAACCCAGATATAGATAATTATTTTTCTTCGAGGCTGTATTACACAACACAACTGATAGTAGGGCGTAAATTCAATGACTATGTCACTTTAGAATTGGTACCGACCTACATTCATCGCAATTTGGTTAAATCCACGGATGAAAAAAATGATGTCTATGCATTGGGAGTAGGAGGAAGAATCAGACTTACTCGTCGGATGACTTTCAACGGGGAGTATATTTATGTTTTACCGAACCAACTATCCTCGGCTTACAAAAATTCGTTATCCATAGGATTGGATATCGAGACGGGTGGGCACGTATTTCAGTTACATTTCACTAATTCAACTTCTATGTCGGAGTACGGTTTTATCACCCAAACTGAAAATAATTGGGGTAAGAATGCAGTCAGATTCGGCTTCAATGTATCAAGAGTATTTACATTGTATGATGCAAAAAAATTAAAAAAATAAAGTGATTTTGAAAAAAAATAAAAAAATTGACATTTTTTTT
>JANMYC010001592.1:0-4275 GCA_031381715.1 Saprospiraceae bacterium | reverse complement strand
AATGGATACTAAAATACCGAGAATCGAACTGGCTCCCAATCGCTTTTTACAAGCCGAATACGCCTTTTTTTCAAATAAAAATATGACTGAAAAAGGCATTGAAAAACAACTTTCAGATTTTAAAGATAAGGGAGTTGAAGTCATCGTCACCTCAGAAGCCTTTGGCGTGGATAATCCCGAAAATGAGGTATTTATCAGTAAAAAAGCAAGAGAAAAGGGCATTTTAGCCACCAGTGGGCATGAAGTTTCGACGCTTTACGGCTTGCGGACACGCACTCGAACGGCGGTTATCAACGGGGCAATTCTCCCTAAAATGATTCACACCGCTACCATGACCGATGCCTGCGTAAAACAGGCGGGCATCAAAGCGCCTTTGATGATTATGCGCTCGGATGGGGGCGTGATGAGCGTGGAAGAAGTACATCGTCGCCCGATTATGACTATGCTATCGGGCCCCGCCGCAGGCATTGCGGGGGCATTGATGCATGAGAGGGTTTCAGACGGAATTTTCATTGAAGTCGGGGGAACTAGTGCGGATATTTCCGTTATTCGAGATGGGCAGCCGCAGACAAAAGCAGCACGAGTTGGCGGACATCGCACCTATTTAAATACCCTCGATGTCCGTACTTTGGCGATTGCGGGCGGCAGTATGATACGTGAAAAGGACGGTAAAATCGTAGATGTTGGCTCCCGTTCAGCGCATATAGCGGGCTTGCATTACGCTTGTTTCGAGGAGCCCTCAGTATTTGAGGGTGCAAAATTGGTGCATTTGCGCCCAACTGAAAAAGATGCGGATGATTACACGGCTATTGAAACCACAAGTGGCAAACGGTTTTCACTAACGCCTACTTGTGCAGCCAATTTATTGGGCATTATTCCCGATACCGCTTTTGCCAAAGGCAATACCGAAGCGGCACGTTTGGCTTTTAAACCTTTAGCCGATAAAATTGGTAAAACGGTGGAAGAAACGGCGCGTAAAGTCTTGGAAATATCCTGCCGAAAAGTGGCTAAGCAAATCGAGGCGTTGATTGTTGAATACAATTTGGATAGGTCGCTGGTGGAGTTGATTGGCGGCGGTGGTGGTGCAGCATCGTTGGTGCTTTTTACGGGCGAATTGATGCAACTGCCCGTCCGTTTAGCGAAAAAAGCGGAGGTTATTTCGACCATCGGCGTGGCTTTAGCGATGGTGCGGGATACCATTGAGCGCAATATCGTTGACCCCACGCCCGAAGATATTCTCGCCGTCCGCCGAGAAGCTGCCGAAGCGGTCATTAAAATCGGAGCTGTTCCCGAGACGATTGAAGTGCAAGTGGAGGTAGATACTCGCCGCAATTTGGTAAGCGCCACCGCTTTTGGTACTACTGAATTAAAAAAAGACGATACGAGTATCAAAAACGCCACAATTGAGGATTGTCAAATCGTCGCCGCTCGTTCTATGCAAACCGATATTTTAAACGTAAAATTGACGGGGGAGACAGGCTCTTTTTATGTTTTCGCTTATGAAAAAGAAATAAAAACGTTTTTTAATCTATTTAAAAACACTCAAAATGCAGTTCGAATTACGGATAAAACAGGTGTTATTAGGCTTCAACGCCCAAATGCGCAAGTGACAACAACGTCAATTGCGCACGTTTTAATAGAATTAGAAACCGTTATTTTGAACCTTACTGACTTTGGGGATGCGGGGCGCAGTTTGCCCGATATTCATTTATTGGTTGGTACACGGATTATAAATTTATCGGGTTTAGCTGATTTGGAACAAGCATTGGCGTTAGCGAAAACGGAGTTGGAAAATCGAGTGGATACTGAGGGGGTGGTGATTGTGGCTTCACAGAAAAGCTAAGCTATTTTTATATTAAATATTTATATAATGAAACTAAAAAAATTCAAACACTGTCTATTCTCTTCACTTTTATTTTTTTCAGTTTATCCCATTTATTCACAGAATTTTTCATTAAAATCCTGTTTGTGGTTTCTTCCCTCCGAAAGCACAAGTATTCTTTGGGGTGCTGATTTGGGTTTGGAAGCAAAAATAAAGAAAAATTTCACTGCCCAAGCATCTTTAACTTTTTATGGTTACGAGGGCGACGAAGACAAAATTAAAAGAAAGATTTGGTCTTTACAAGCTCGTAAATATACGGAAGCAGATAGGCTAAACAGCTTTTACTATGGTGCCGTTTTACAAAAACGTTATGAATATGTATCAAGCAGTACGATTAATTACAGTGAGAATAAAACATCAAACAAAATAGGTACAGGTATAATTACTGGTATTCAAGAAAAATTATTTGGGAGTATTGGGATAGATATACATATGGGTTTAATAGGTCAATTTGGGAAAGAGCATAAAGTGCGTTTTGACAGCGGAATTCCAATGAAGAATACAATCGTTGACCAGTGGAAACTTAGCCCCAGATTTATTTGGGGGTTTAACTTGTACTTGGCTTTAGGTAAATTACCCAGTACCAATAATAAATGAAAAATGAGAGATTTACATACAGATATTTTGATAATCAGCGGCGGCGTAGGCGGTTGTGCTTGTGCTTTGGCAGCGTGTAAAGAGGGTTTTAACGTCATTATGACCGAAGAAACGGATTGGATTGGTGGGCAATTTACCACCCAAGCTACCCCACCTGATGAACATGGTTGGATTGAAAAGTTCGGCTGTACAGCTTCGTATCGGAAATTTCGGAATGATGTCCGTCAATTTTATAGGGATAACTACCCCCTCAGTATTGAAGCGCAAAATAACCCTATTTTAAACCCCGGTAACGGTTGGGTATCGCCTTTGTGCGCTGAGCCTAAAGTATTATTAACAGTTTTAGAAAGCATTTTACAGCCTTTTATTGAAAAGGGGCAATTGACTATTTTAAAAAAATATGTTCCAATTGGCTCAAATTCTGAGAATAGATACGTAAATAATATTTCAATTATAAACATAGAAACGACTGAAATAAGGACGATTTCAGCTAAATATTTCATAGATGCCACTGAATTAGGCGATTTATTGCCTTTGACCAATACCGAGTTTGTCACAGGTTCTGAAAGCCAAAAGGAAACCGGCGAACCCAACGCAAAAGAAGAAGCCAATCCACAAAATGTGCAAGCCTTTTCGATGTGCTTCGCCATGAGTTACCACGAAGGCGAAGATTGGACGATAGAAAAACCTGAAAAATATGATTACTGGCGCAATTTTATCCCCAATTTGACCCCTGCTTGGTCGGGTCGATTGTTGAGTTTGACGGGTTTGAGTCCGCGCACTTTGCAACCTGTGCATTATAATTTTCAACCTAATAATGATCCCAATAAAGCCTTTGCGGGTCTTTGGACGTATCGCCGCATTTTACATAAAGAAAACTTTGAAAAAGGGGCTTTTGATTCGGATATTACGCTCGTGAATTACCCCCAAATTGACTATCTCGGCGGTGATTTAATCCCCGCAAATTACGAAGAAAGACAGCATTTAATAGCCGATGCCAAACAGCAAAGCCTTTCATTTCTATATTATTTACAAACGGAAATGGGTTTTAAAGGCTTAAAACTGCGTCCTGATGTGATGGGCACAGAAGACGGGTTAGCAAAAAGTCCTTATATTCGGGAATCGAGACGCATAAAAGCAGAGTTTACGATTTGTGAGCAACATGTTTCAGCACAATATCGTCCGAATGAAACGTATGCCGAAAGATTCCCCGATTCGGTAGGCGTGGGTTTTTACCGCATTGATTTACACCCTTCGCTCGGTGGTGACAATTATGTGGATGTTGAAAGTTTGCCGTTTCAAATACCTTTGGGTGCTTTGATTCCTGTGAAAACAGAAAACCTTTTGCCCGCGTGTAAAAATATTGGGACAACTCATATCACCAACGGTTGTTATCGCCTCCACCCAATTGAGTGGAATATTGGGGAAGCGGTCGGTTATTTGGTTGCTTTTTGCTTAAAAAACAAGTTAACGCCTCGAAAAGTCAGAAATATGCCTGAGATACTGAGGGGGTATCAGAATGAATTGAAAAAACAAGGTGTAGAAATTGAATGGCCAAAAGGCTTGAAATTAGAAGAAGGTGACCCACATATTCATGCGATGTAAAATGAACGGAACAGAATTAGCTTTAAAAATCATAGAAAAATACGGAACAACGGACGTTTTTTCCATCGCCAATCAAGCGAAAATAAAGGTCTTTTATGAAAAATGGCAGCCTGTGACCTATGGCGAATTTCATAAAAAAGACCTTTCAATACATATAAATTTGGATGCGCCCATTCAGAAAGAGCAGGTTT
>JANMYC010001587.1:0-2378 GCA_031381715.1 Saprospiraceae bacterium | reverse complement strand
GAGTAGATGAACCTTTGATACCCAATTTATCTTCCTCTGCGCCCAAGGTTACCCCCTCAGTATTGCGGTCAATCATGATACCCGTGAACTTATCTCCGCCAATTTTAGCAAATACGATGTAAGTATCCGCCCAACCGCCGTTGGAAATCCACATTTTTTGACCATTCACTACATAATGCTTACCATCTTCTGAAAGGTCAGCGCGCGTTTTAGCCGCCAAAGCATCCGAGCCACTGCCGGGCTCAGTTAAGCAATAAGCGACTTTCAATTTTCCTGCAATGGCAGGTACCAAATATTTTTGTTTTTGTTCCTCTGTGCCGAAGTAAAAAATCGGCAACATACCGATACCCGTTTGTACAGCATAACTCACTGTAAAACCACCCGCAGGACCGAGTGCATCACATATTAATGTGTTGGTATTCGTATCCATACCGGTTCCGCCATATTCCTCGGGCATGTGCGTACCAAGCAAGCCTAATTCACCCATTTTTTCAATGAGGCTTGTAGCTAATCCTTCTTTTTGTTTTTCGAGAGCAACACGGTTAGGCTCAATATCATTCTTTATGAAGTCCTCAACCATGCCTTTTACCATTAAAGCTTCTTCACCGAACTCTTCAGGAATGAAAGTTGAGTCAGGCGTAGAATCTTGAATAATAAAAGCGCCACCGTTGAGAACATTAGGTTTTACGAGTGTATCTGTCATGATTTTAAAAAAATTTTGAAATTATGGATATTTGATTTTTACTTAAAAAATTGATTTTCAATTGTTTATAAAATATTCAAGCCATTAAAATAATCAAAATAGCGAATATTCGCTAAAAATACAACCTTTAGCGAATATTCGCAAACTTGTTTTTTACTTTTTTTAAAAAAAAGGGAAAAAATTTCCAGTAGCCCGTATCGGCGTGACTTTAAGTCCAATGTTGTCAACTTAAAGTTTTACAAGTCCAGCGGACTTGCACATTTATAGATTGCTACTATCAATTTTCTTCGAGTCCAGCGGACTCGCACATTGTTATTGTGTTTTATGTGCGAGTCCGCTGGACTTGTAAAAACCTTAAGTTAACAAAATGAGACTTTAAGTCACGCCTACACTTTCAGTAATCAACGCATAAGCGAATAATTTTATACTTTTTACTCTAAAACCGCCAATACTTTTTAACTTTAGGTCGTTGAATTTAAACTTGCATCAATTGAATACATTTTAACCATTTTGCTATGAAAAAAACGCTTGCCCTCCTTATATTTTACACATTAATAATATGTAAAATTCATGCCCAAAATGCACCCAACGCTCAAAATATTGAATTAAGCTTCAATAAACCCTCAAAACTGCTTTATACTGAGGGGGTCAACCTCTGGAAATACGGCTCAAAAGGCGCAGGAACGATTACCACTTCCGAGTTATCCATTTCACTTAAAAAGCCCGAACCGTTCATCGCTTTTTCAATGGCGATAGAAGGCTTGCGCATAGATGCAGAATTGGTGGAAACGAGCATTTTAACAAAACAAGACGGTGCTTGGGCTAAAGAGTGGCTATCCGTGGCACACAACCACGACGCCGACAATTCAGCCATCATGATGATGACCAATATGTGCGAATTGGATAAATCCACAACGGCTATAAAAGTGCGTTTTAACATAAAATCCAATGATATTCGCTTGAAAAAAGCCCGTATTCGCCTATTTGCGGCGGGAAATATTTCAACTGGAAGCACTAATAATGCTTTAGAGTTGAGGGGCGTCTGCGCATTGCCCCCCTCAGTATCAAGGGCAGTTTGGGGCGCTCAATGGAGTTTAGCTAACGATAAAATTTATAAAGGTAGCCCCAGTTACAGCGCAGTCACTCACCTGATAGTTCACCACAGCGCAAGCAATAACACCAGTTCTAATTGGGCAGCGGTCGTCGCTTCTTATTTTGATACACACGTGAATACGAATGGCTGGTCGGATATTGGCTATAATTACCTCATTGCTCCCGATGGTTCGCTCTTCGTCGGGCGGGGCGGCGGCAATAATGTGGTGGGTGCGCACATGTGTGGCTACAATAATAATACAATGGGTGTCTGTTTGATTGGTAATTTTACGACGGTAGAGCCGACCCCTCAAGCGCTTGATAAATTGCAGCAACTTTTAGCGTGGAAAGCTTCTGAATCGGGTATTCAACCCACCAGTTTCAGCACCATAAAATCCTACAAAGGCACAATGGAGAATATCAGCGGGCACCGTGACGGTTGCGCGCCCAACTACACTGAATGCCCGGGTGATTTATTGTACCCTAAATTACCCGCCATTCGCCAAAACGTGAAGACAATTATCGCTTCATGCGTAACGAGTTCAAAGGATATTTTAACCTTAAATGATATTAAAATATTCCC
>JANMYC010001554.1:0-1572 GCA_031381715.1 Saprospiraceae bacterium | reverse complement strand
ACAATCTTGAAACATCTTGACGTTTTAAGCCTTACCCTTATAAACTATTTCACCTCATTTTGCTGATATTTTCCAGCAAAATCCCCCTTAAACTCCTATCAGTATAACAACATCCACCCTATCCATAATGGAATTTATGTTAAATAAGGAATATTTAACAATGTCTTGTCCTGGAAAAAGTTGACCACTAAAAGTGGTGAAAATGGAAAATATATTTAAAACGGAATAGATGCAATAGCTTATTTACATAAAAAATAATCTTATGAAGTATTAAAATATTTGATTATGTAAAACTATTAGCCGAATATTGTATCACCATGTTTTATTTCCCGAAATGAAGCAACCCAATAGCACGATACTAGAAAATCGCTTGTTAAAACAAAAAAAAATATCTTCTCACCTTTTCTAATAAATTGAACCTGCTTTAGAATATTTCTGACCAGACTTATGCAAGAATAAATACCTTTTCTTCTACTGATACAAAAGATAGATATTTCCCTATTTAAACCAAACAAAAATGAAAATAGAAAATAGCCAACAATTACTACAGCTATTGAAAACCTACCTATATGCCGCTGAAAACAAAGAAGGCCTCTTAGAACTGGAAAGCCTACTGGACCATACGGGTATCATTAGCGGCAACAACATAGATATAAGTCATATAAGCACAGACTTATTGCGACAAGCTTTGCCAACAAAACCTACTGCGGATATAGAAATGCCCTCTCAGACAGTAGAAAGTAATGATGAGGTATTTAAAATATTTGCTCGAACAAGCCCTGTGCGAACTTCTCACATGGTTGGCGGCAGCAATGATTTAATAAATGGTGCGTTGTCGCAAACAATAGGGCCTTTTATTGGGCCTTTAGGTGATAGGTTCTGGTTTGATATTGTGAGTGTTCAAAAAGCAATAGCCCTTTTTGAGTCAGGTAAACCCTTTCCGATTATGTATTTTCAAAGCACTTTTAACCTTGGACGTAATGACTTAGGCAATATCCCCAAACTTGATTCTTACACGATTGATAAAGGCACTGTTTGGTTGCAAGCCCGACTATTTATAGATACCTTGCCCGCAGACAGCTATATTGGTTTTATGATTGAATCGGGAAAACTTGATATTTCTGGTCTTTTTTCAACTTCCCAAATGGGGATTCACATAACCCCAGTAAGCAATTTCAATTTTAGCTTTAATATATCAAAACCAGTATTACTTGCTTTTGATGATAAAAAATATGGAGCTGATGCCCGCACTGTTTCACTGACAACACCCCGCACGCTTACGTGTACAAATGGCAGAGGTGGTTTTAAGATTTTAGGGGATAAAAGTGTCACCGTTTTTGGTAATACCATTCATTGCCCCGATTCTTCAGAAAGCCTGATTTGTCAATACTTTCCTCAACAAAATAGGCTGGGCATAAGGTTGAAGTCTGTTGAGGAGTTCATCAATATCGCCGCCTCTCAATCGCCTGTGTGTCAGATAAGTGGACAGGCAAAGGTCGAGAATGTGTGGTGGGGACTTTCGCTGACAAACATACCCTTGATGCAGCCTTTGCAGGCAAAAGGGAATGAAGC
>JANMYC010001532.1:0-1899 GCA_031381715.1 Saprospiraceae bacterium | reverse complement strand
TAAAAATCTGATAAAAGCATCTTTGAGAGATTTTGACTCAAAATGCATCCACGATTTTCGCATTGAAATTAAAAAACTCAAAGCAGCTATGAAATTGATTCATACTGTGGATGCCTCATTTGACTATAAAAAGAAATTTAAAACCATCCGACAAACCTATAAAGACTTAGGTGCAATCAGAGAAATTCAGTTAATGCAGGAGAGATTTAGAGCGGCTAACAATGTTTTTAAACCCAATTTAAGAAAAAAGATTACCCAAATTTTGGATGAAGAATTAAAAGATTACCAAGCATTTGTGATGGGTAATTTCGATAAATCCATCATTAAATCATTAATAAAAGTTAAAAAACAAGTCGCCAAGGCTTTGAAAGATTTGTCTTCCAAAGATTTTAAAAGCTATTTTAAAAAGCGAGCGCGTCAGCTCGAAAAACAATTGGACACCCTTGATATTTCTGAAAAAAACATGCACGATTTGCGTACTTTTTTAAAGGAACTAAAACTCAATGCGCGGTACGAGAAAAAAATAGCTAAAAAATCATTGGATAAAACGGACGTAAAATTATCTGATTTGGATGATTTGCAAAAATGGCTGGGTCAGTGGAACGATAATGTTAGTTTGAAACAAAAACTCAAGGAATTGGAGAATGCTTTAAATCCCCATAACAATGAAAATGAAGCCATATTACAATTCAAAACCACATTAGAAGTAGAAAATTGCTTGATAAAACGCAAAGTTGAAAAGGCACTTAAAATGGATTATGTGTGATGGTGAAGCCACGTTTTAAATGGATAAATCCCTTAAATTTCCACCACAATGGGCTGATTTTATTTAGAGTGAAATGCAGCGTACAATTGAACCTTCGCTACTGATGGGTTCATCGGGTTGCCGTTGAGCATCAAAAGATAACAGGCTAAAGACGATAGTTGCCAATCTGTTACCATGCTTTCACCGTCAAAACGATAGATTTTTTTAAAATTATCGTTGATGGGTATCTCCAATGCCGAACAAATTTTAAAAGTCCTAAAAAGGGTTTCTGCAAAATCCTCAGCGGAGATTTGACCGCCCATGCGTTCTACAATGTCACTGGCGTAATAGTCCAATTTTTGACGGTGACGGGTTTGGCGGATTTGTTGTGTGGCCAATACTTCATCGAGGTAATCATATATTTTGAGCATAGAATAATGATTTAATTTGACTTTTAAATAGAATTCAAAACGTACTCTAAGTGAAGTACCGCAGGCAGACGCGAGAGCGTGACTGATTCAGCCTTCGCTCTCAGCGTCGCCGCGGTTTCTTTTATATCGTTTGCATTTGCCTCATTTCTGCCAATTGCTTAAAAAGATCTTTCTCTTGTTCAGTCAGCTTTTTAGGCATAGTTACATTGATTTTAGCGTATAAATCGCCAAATTCACTTGGATTCTCATATTTTGGCATGCCTAAACCTCTTAGCCTCAAGGTACTTCCATTTTCAGTTCCTTCTTTTATTACAATGCTTTTGGTGCCGTGAAAAGTTTTTAAATTCACTTTGCCTCCGAGCAGTGCTGAATAAAGGTCAACATTCAGGGTCACATACAAATCATCACCGTTTCTCTCAATAAAAGGGTCACGAACCAAGCGAATAGTGATAAATAAATCGCCATTTTTACCACCTTGTTGGCTTCTCCCACCTTTTTCTGGAAGCCGAATTTTCTGACCATCTCGAATGCCGCGTTTAAGGTTAACGGCAACTTGTTGATTTTCAAGCTCTAAAATCCGTTTTACACCATGAAACGAATCAGCTAATAAAATCTGTAACTCTGCCTCATAGTTTGCCCCCTGCGCTGTATAATTGGTGGAATATCGTTGCCCGCCGAAACCTGCCCCGCCACCGCCGCCGCCAAAACTGCCGCCAAAGAACT
>JANMYC010001512.1:0-2032 GCA_031381715.1 Saprospiraceae bacterium | reverse complement strand
AATCCTTTGTGGACGAATAGGGTAGGCTATGTGGATTGGAAAGAAAACTTCAAGTGGGCAGTTTACGAAATCACGTCAAATGGAGGGAAAATTAACCTGCCCTCTATGCAACCGACCTCGGGCGGAACGATACTTGAAGCGGAAGAAACGGGCGATAACAAGGCTTTGGTAGAATCAAAACTTAAAGGTTTTACAGGAAAAGGCTACATTGGAAACGGAGACGGTCACGCCCTACAATCCTTTAAATGGAACTACAATGCCGCGGAATCGGGCAAGTATATCCTCGAATTTAGATACACCTTAAATCGGGAAGATGTTTTTCCTATAGCATTGGATATCAATGGCAAAAAAGTTGGCGACATTGAATTTTGGAGTTGCGGTAGCACGGGTACTTGGGTTTGGGAAAGAGTAACCGTAAATCTTGAAAAAGGCGGTAATACCATTGCCATTTCACCTGAAAAATTTGTGCTATTAGACCACCTAAACATCATTAAGACTGGGCAATGATTATTTTGGGGATAACATCACCCCCCTCAGTCATGCCTTCGGCTTGATGGAGCGAAACGCACCATATTTTGACCATTTTTCAAGTAAAAAAGCCATAAATCGAAGCACAACATTCCGAAAGTTTGAAACTTTCGGAATGTTTTTCGCCAAAGCGGAAATTGCTGTTGATACTTTATTTGTTTCCCATCCCTTAAAGCACCAAAACACTACCCCTCAGTATTTTGACCATAAAAACTGCCACACGGCAGCATTTCATAAAAAACAAATGTTTCGGACATTTCGACAACCCCCTCAGTATCAAAAGTCTTTTTCTTGTCATTTGAAAAGACAGGCAAGTCGTTTCACAAAAACTTGGGGAAATCTTCTACCCCCTCAGTCATGCTTTCAGCTTGATGAAGCCAAAGGCATCATATTTTTATTCACATTATTTTTATTATCGCTTTAAACCGAAATCAAGAATTATGAAATTCACTAAAAAAAGTTTTTTTTTAACCGCCTTAGCTGTATTCAGTTTTCTAACTATTCAAGCTGTCCAAGCTCAGAATAATGCTACAAAAACAACTGAACCCGATAGCAAGAATACACCCAAAACAGAGCCTACTGGCAATGCTGTTTTAGGGCGAAAAGGGGCAAATACTGCCGTAACAATCGGGAAAATTAAGTTTCCATACACGTTTAAATACGAAGGAAACCCGTTGAGTCGCATACACGGCGCAGCCGACCCCGATGCACAAGTATACGATGGTGAAGTGTGGGTATATTGCTCGCAAGATAGATTAATGGATTCAACCAAACACAAAGCGCATTACGATGCGATGGACGGTTATCATGCCTTTTCATCAAAAGATATGATAAACTGGACAGATCATGGCGAAATTTTACATTCGAGTGATGTCTCTTGGGCGAATGGTGGTTATTTATGGGCACCAGGTTCGGCACGCAAAAACGGAAAATACTATCTGTATTATCCCATCAAAGATAAAAATTTACAATGGAAAATCGGCGTAGCCATTGGTGATAAACCCGCAGGACCTTTTAAAGATACAGGAAAACCCATTGAAGGGATTGGCGGCATTGACCCGAAAATATTTATTGATGATGATGGTGAAGCCTATATCTACAACAACAGTGCGATTGTGGCAAAATTAAAACCAAACATGATAGAGTTAGCCGAACCAACCCGCAAAGTGATTTATGGAAGTCCCGAAATTATGAAGGCAGACACCACACGATTTAGCGAAGGCTCATTTATGCACAAAAGGAATGGCGTTTACTACTATTCCTATACATGTTTGAAAAATAAAATATATCATGCGATGTATGCGATGGGCAAAAATCCTTATGGTCCATTTGAGTTTAAAGGGGCATTAGCACCCAAACCACAGGGCGCACAAGACCATCATTCTATTATCGAATTTAAAGGGCAGTGGTATTATTTTTATCACATCGGGTTAAAAGATTTGCCAAAATATAAAGAATCGCAAGGGAGAATTGTCAGCTTTGACAAGCTTTTTTACAATGAAGA
>JANMYC010001508.1:0-6645 GCA_031381715.1 Saprospiraceae bacterium | reverse complement strand
GATAATGAAATCAGTTGCCTTTAATTTTATAAAAAGATGTTTAAATCATCAATAATTGCGCATTAAAATACGCCACAAACTCGCTAATACTCATAGAACCTTGATCGCCTTCGCCTTGTTTACGAATCGAAATCCTTCCTTCTTCTACCTCTTTTTCACCGACTACAAGCATGAAAGGAACCCGTTTCAACTCTGTATCACGGATTTTACGACCTATCTTCTCGGCTCTTTCATCAATAAAACCACGAATATCATGCTCAGCTAATTGATTCATCACGTCTTTTGCATAGTCCATAAAACGGTCTGAAATAGGTAAAATAGCAATTTGGTCAGGCGTCAACCACAAAGGGAATTTGCCCGCACAGTGCTCCGTCAATACGGCAATGAAACGCTCCATAGAACCAAAAGGCGCGCGGTGAATCATGACAGGGCGATGTGCTTGATTATCAGCACCAATGTACTCTAATTTGAAACGCTCAGGCAAGTTATAATCCACTTGGATGGTACCCAATTGCCAAGAACGCCCCAAAGCATCTCTAACCATAAAGTCCAATTTAGGCCCATAAAATGCCGCTTCATCGTACGCAATGACGGTTGGCAAACCTACTTCTTGAGTGGCTTCAATAATGGCTTGTTCAGCTTTTTCCCAGTTTTCATCGCTTCCAATGTATTTAGCGCGTTCTGTTTGGTGGCGCAGTGAAATTTGAGCGGTGAAATTATCAAAGCCCATTTTTTTAATCACGTACATCGTCAAATCCAAAACACCCAAAAACTCTTCTTTCACTTGGTCTTGTGTACAGAAAAGATGTGCATCATCTTGGGTAAAACCACGCACACGGGTCAAACCATGCAATTCACCCGCTTGCTCATAGCGATAAACTGTTCCAAACTCCGCGATACGCACTGGCAACTCCTTATAAGAACGAGGTTTGTAACCGAACACTTCACAGTGGTGCGGGCAGTTCATCGGTTTTAACAAAAACTCCTCATCCATGCGAGGCGTTTTGATGGATTGAAACGAATCTTCACCATATTTCTCCCAGTGACCTGAAGTTACATACAATTCTTTTTTACCTATATGTGGCGTAATCACGGGCTGATAACCCCGCTTAATTTGCTCTTTTTTCAAAAAATCTTCCAAGCGAGAGCGCAAAGCCGTACCACGTGGCAACCAAATGGGCAAGCCCGCTCCTACTTTTTCAGAAAACATAAATAACTCTAACTCAGCACCTAATTTGCGGTGGTCACGTTTTAGAGCCTCTTCGATGAACGTATTATAGTCTTCCAAATCTTTTTGTTTCGGGAATGTCACGCCATAAATACGTGTCATTTGCTGGCGTTTGTCATCGCCACGCCAATAAGCGCCCGAAACCTTAGTCAATTTGATAGCTTTAATCGCCTCAGTGCTTGGAATATGTGGCCCACGGCACAAATCCGTAAAATCGCCTTGTTGATAAAAAGTGATTTTACCGTCCTCCAAATCTTGAAGCAATTCTATCTTATACTCGTCGCCTTTTTCAGTAAAATATTGGATAGCCTGCGCTTTTGACACTTCCGAGCGCTTATATTCGCTTTTTTTACGAGCCAATTCAAGCATTTTATCCTCTACCTTCTTAAAATCAGTCGTCGAAAATGTTCTATCACCTAAGTCAACATCGTAGTAAAACCCTTGCTCCAATGCAGGACCAATACCAAATTTGATACCCGGATACAACGCCTCCAAAGCTTCAGCCATCAAATGGGCTGATGAGTGCCAAAACATCGCTTTTGCTTCTTTATCATCCCAGGTCAGTAGTTGGAGGGTCGAGTTTTCGTTGATAGGGCGCGTGGCGTCCCATACTTCACCGTTTACTTTTGCAGCCAAAACCTTTTGAGCCAATCCATGACTGATGGATTTGGCAATGTCCATACTCGATGCACCTTGTTCGTACTCGCGAACGTTACCGTCTGGAAATGTTATTTGTATCATAAAAACTAAAATTAAATATATTACGGTTTAAATATCATTAAAACAAACGCAAATACTGAGGGGGTGTTGCATTTTTTAAAATGTTTGCAAAAGTAACGGTTTTTAAAATTTGTTGTATAAAAAATAAAGATAATAGTCATAATTATTAAAGCGTGATAATCATTTTATCGATAAAGGTGTTTTACATTTGCAACAGCGTGCCCATACAATATTTTAGTGACACGAACGTCAATTCAAGTGCCCCTCGGTATAAGTAGGCATAAAGAAATAAACGCTGCTATCGACGGGCTGTAAAATGTGAAAAATGCGGAGCAAAGCGGAGTATTTTTCACATTTTATAGAGCCGACTTAAAAAGATAGCAGTGTTTATTTTAGCCCAACTACTTTATGTACAATCTTAAGTAAAATTTAAAGTCCAAAAATGTTAGAAGTAAAAGGTTTAACAAAAACATATAAAAGCGGAGGAAAAGATTTGACCGTGCTGCACGAAGTCAGTTTTAATATCCCTGCTGGCGATTCATTTTCCATTGTGGGTCCTTCGGGAAGTGGAAAAACGACACTTTTGGGCTTGTGTGCGGGGCTTGACCGCTCTTCATCGGGTTCGGTGATACTTAATGGAGTAGCTTTAGATGACTTGAATGAAGACCAACGAGCGGCGGTGCGCAACCAGTATGTGGGATTTGTATTTCAAAATTTTCAATTGATTCCTACTTTAACGGCGCTTGAAAACGTTATGGTTCCCCTTGAATTACGCGGCGAGCGAGATGCTGAAAAACGCTCAATGGAATTATTGAAAAAAGTGGGTTTGGCTGACCGCTATGACCATTATCCATCGCAGTTGAGCGGTGGCGAACAACAAAGGATTGCTATTGCACGTGCTTTTTCAAATAGACCAAAGATACTTTTCGCCGATGAACCTACGGGTAATTTGGATGCAGATACTAAAGAAACAGTTGAAAACCTCCTTTTTGAACTTAACCGCGAAGCAGGTACTACACTCGTACTCGTGACACATGATCTGGATTTGGCATCAAGAACGAACCATGTTTTGAAATTAAAAGGCGGTAGGGCTGTGGAGAATTAATTTTTCTACATGACCAACCGTGCCATCCCAATCTCTGAGATGGCACGGATTAAAACAAAACATTAAACCATGAATAAGCTATTCATTTTACTGACCATTTTATGTATTTCAACAAGTTTTTCGCATCTCCACACTTGGGGCTTTTTCGGGCATAAACGCATCAATCGGTTGGCGGTTTTTACGCTACCATCGGATATGATTTCGTTGTATAAAAAAGAAATTGAGTACATTACAGAACACGCCGTTGACCCTGATAAGCGCCGTTACATGGTCGCTACTGAGGGGTATCGCCATTATATCAACCTCGACCGTTGGGCTTTTTTACCACATGATAAAATTGAAGCTCAAATTCTGCATACTGAAATCTATGTCGTTGATGATAAAAACGATACACTCCAACTCGTTGATTATCAAAGTATTAGGAAGCAAAAAAGGGATTATTTTCTAAAATCAAAAGCCATTCGCAAGCTATTTTCAAGGGATTCGATAGCGGTGGCGGATTCATTTTATCGGCGTTTTTTTATCAATAACCTCATTAAAATTGAAATCGATGAACCCCTCAGTATAGAGCCCGATTCTTTGAAAGTTTTATTTAAAAAAGAGCAACTTTCAATGAAAAATATCAAAGCGGCTTTTGCTAAAGATAAACTTACCCAACACGGCATTTTACCCTATCATTTGCAAACAGTACAAAAACAACTAACCGACGCTTTTATTAAAAAAGATAAAATTCGGATTTTAAAACTCAGTGCCGAACTCGGTCATTACCTTGCAGATGCCCACGTTCCACTGCACACAATATCCAATTACGATGGGCAATTCTCGAATCAAACAGGCATTCACGCGTTTTGGGAAAGTCGTCTACCAGAACTTTTTGCTGACAACCAATATGACTTTTTTGTGGGTCGGGCAGAATATGTCAATAATACAAAAGAGTACTTTTGGAATATCGTTTTAGAATCTAATAAACTGGTTAACAAGGTTTTACAGATAGAAAAAGAACTCAATAAATCATTCTCCATTGATAAAAAATATTGCGTTGAAACCATCAATGGCATAGCTATTCAGAAACCTTGCTTTGATTATGCCAATGCCTTTCACGATAAACTCAACGGTATGGTTGAAGCTCAAATGAGGGCTACAATATTGGCTTTAGGGTCGGCATGGTACACCGCTTGGGTGGATGCTGGTCAACCTAATTTAGAAGATTTGAAAGCAGATGAAACTGTTCTAACGGACAAAAAAGAGGTTTTGAAATTGGATAGCTTGATACAAAATGGCGGTAAAATGATTGGGAGGGATGAAGGGAATTAATCCTAAAATGTAATTACTTAGCCGAAGAGTCGCTTACGCTCCGTTTAGCCACTGATTACACTGAAACCGACTGATTTCACACTGATTTACATGTAATTTCTTTTAAAAATTAGTGTAAATCAGTCAATATCTGTAAAATCAGTGGCTAAACGGAGCGTAAGCGACTCTCTGGCTAAGTAATTACCCTAAAATTAAACTTTATTACCCTTAAAGTTATTTTAAAATAGGGTGTGACAATTTTGTGATTTTGCTCTCCGAGATTTGCATCAAGAAATCACAAACAATTATTTTTTCAATTTTTAAATTAAAATAAAATGATTTTCAATCTGAAATTCTTGATGATATTAGCGGTCTCCGCAATGGCTTGTTTTTCTCAAAAAACCAATTCTTCATCTAATGCTCCAATAACTAATGGGACGGTTGCCACAGTGAATGACCAGTCACCTTCTGATAACCCCAATGTTGCTATCGCAACGCTCGCGGGAGGTTGTTTTTGGAAAATGGATGCTTGCTATCAACAAATGCGAGGCATTACTAAAGTGGAAGTCGGTTATGCGGGCGGAAATTTAAAAAATCCAACGTATGAACAAGTCAGTTCAAGAAAAACTGGACACGCCGAAACCGTACAAGTAACTTACGACCCTAAAATTGTGAGTTATAGAGAAATTCTTGAAGTCTTTTGGCACATCCACGACCCAAGGTTTTTGAACCGTGAGGGCAATGATATTGGTGATGATTATCGTTCAGCAGTGTTTTATAGAGATGAGGAACAACGTAAAATGGCAGTGATTGTAAAAGATAGCTTGGATAAAGTAAAGCTTTATGATTCACCAATTGTCACCGCCGTAGAGCCTTATAAAAACTTTTATCGCGCTGAAGAATATCACCAAAACTATTACAATTTGCATCCAACCGAGCCTTATACCTATAATGTGGTTCGGAAAAAAGTGGAGCATTTTGAAAAAGAATTCGCTTCTAAACTTAAAAAAACGAAGTAAAATATACTGAAAATCAAATTTTTTATTGATTTCAAATTTAAAAAAAGGTGAACCTATACCCCTCAGTATTGGCTCACCTTTTTTAATAAAAATGCTTTTTATAATATTATAAAACTCCTTTCGTGGAAGGCAATCTCATGTTATTCGCATCGCGTTTTATTGCCATTTTTATGGCTTTTGCAAACGCCTTAAATATACCTTCTATTTTGTGGTGTTCGTTGGTGCCTTCTGCTTTTATATTTAAATTGCAGCGGGAAGCATCGCTGAATGATTTGAAGAAATGAAAAAACATTTCAGTCGGCATTTCCCCTATTTTTTCACGTTTAAAATCAGCGTCCCACACTATCCACGGACGCCCCCCGAAATCAATGGCAGCTTGTGCCAACACATCATCCATGGGCAAACAGAAACCATAACGCTCAATCCCTAATTTCGAGCCCAATGCTTGATGGTACGCCTCGCCGAGTGCTAAAGCCGTATCCTCAATGGTGTGGTGTTCATCAATGTGCAAATCCCCTTTTACGTGTATCGTCAAATCGCTCCCTGAGTGGCGCGCCAATTGGTCAAGCATATGGTCAAAAAAGCCCAGTCCCGTCTGCATATCAGACTTACCCGTTCCGTCCAAATTCAAGTAAATTGAAATATCCGTCTCTTTTGTCGTGCGTCGAACTGTAGCTGTGCGGTCTTTTAATTTTAAAAACTCGTAAATAGCTTTCCATTCGGTAGTCACCAAAGCACAATGCGCTTCCAGCTCCAACTCTTTGATTTTATCCCCATTTTCACCAATAAAAATGCCTTTTGAGCCCAAATTTTTAGCTAAAATAACATCTGTAACCCGGTCTCCTATGACGAAAGAGTTTTTTAAATCATACTTGTTTTCATCAAAATACTTCGTCAACATACCCGTCCGAGGCTTGCGCGTAGGAGCATTTTCATGTTCAAATGTGGGGTCAATGTGCACTTCAGCAAATGCAATTCCTTCATTTTCGAATGCTTTGAGCATTTTATCGTGTGGTGGTTGGAAATTTTCAAGTGGATTAGCAGGAGTACCCAAACCATCTTGATTGGTGACTATGACTAGTTCAAAATCTAATTCCTCCGATATTTTTGTTAAATATTTAAAAACAAAAGGGTAAAATTATAATTTTTCGAGTGAGTCATCTTGAAAATCCGTAGGTGGTTCTATAATCAAAGTTCCATCTCGGTCAATAAATAATACTTTTTTCATAATTTTAAAAATTTGATAATCAATGGCTTAGATTTTAAATAAAAAAGAATAT
>JANMYC010001506.1:0-4446 GCA_031381715.1 Saprospiraceae bacterium | reverse complement strand
CGTCAAACAGGCGAAGGTTTTAGAACATGTGATATTTGCCGGTTTTACTCATACGCCGGCAATTGAATTATCAAAGAAACTTATCAGCATATTGCCCAATCATTTTGCTAAAGTATTTTTTTCGGATGATGGCTCTACGTCAGTTGAAGTGGCGTTAAAGATGGCAATACAATACTGGCACAACCAGGGCATTACTAATAAAACAAAGATCATTGCATTTGAAAATGCCTACCATGGCGATACATTTGGTGCAATGAGTGTGGCACAACGAAATGCTTTTAATGCAGCGTTCAACCCATTCCTGTTTGAAGTAAACCGTTTGCCATTACCCGGTGCAGGTAATATTGAATTTATTAGGCAACAAATAACAAAATGGGCAGATGCAGGAAATGTTGCTGCATTTATTTTTGAGCCACTTGTTCAGGGTGCAGCAGGCATGCTGATGTACGAGGCGAAATATTTAGATGAACTTATTTCAACAGCAAAAGAAAGAAATATCATTTGCATTGCCGATGAAGTGATGACAGGCTTTGGAAGAACAGGAAAAAACTTTGCCATTGAATATTTGAACAACCAGCCGGATATTATTTGTTTGAGCAAAGGGATTACCGGTGGATTTATGCCATTGGGTGTTACACTTTGTGCCCAAAAAATATTTGATGCTTTTTATGATGATAACAAAATGAAAACCTTTTTTCATGGACATTCATACACTGCTAATCCTTTAGCCTGTGCCGCTGCCAATGCAAGCATGGAACTATTGGTTTCAGAAAAATGCCAGCGGCAAATACAACAAATATGCAACAGCCACTCCGCTTTTGCAGAAAGCATACGTAAACATCCGTTTGTAAAAGAAGTACGCCAAACCGGAACTATCATTGCGGTTGAATTCAATACAAAAGAGAACAGCTCTTACTTTAAATTTATCATTAAAAAAATCATTCTTTATACCACTAAAGTAATTGCTCTCTAATTTGAGGTTTTCATTTTTTACCCTTTTGTATTCAGTGAAACCAAACCCAGATTTACTTGGGTAAGAATAAATAGAATATGAATTTGTTATTTTGTCAATTTCTGTTTTTGCTGTTCTTAAGCCATTGAAATCAGACACATTCTGATATTCATACTGACCATTTTTATCCCTTTTGTTTGTGTTCAATTTATACAATCTTGAATTAGCTCTCCAACTACCAATGCGTAACCAAAGATACCCCTCAGTATCTAAGTCAAAAGCATAGATATCGCTGGGTATTCTTTGATTATTATTATCTGCTATCCAAATCCTTTCAAAATTATCGGTAGCTCGTCTGTAACAGTGTAAAGCAAATGAAGTACAAAACCAAATATCACCCTTAGTATCTTCAAAAAATGGACTTTGTATGTTATTATCGTTGAGAGATGTCGAATCTGTGGGAATATTTTTATAAACTTTCGCTCGTTGTCCATCAAAGCGATTAAGCCCTTCTGTGGAGCTAATCCACACAAATCCTCTTGAATCTTTTAGATAGAATGTAGAATAGACTGAACTTAATCCATTACTTAAACCGTATTCATTAAAATGAAATGGCAAATTAGACTGTGCAGAGGCTACACAGCTAATCAGTAGAAAAAGGCAAATGTTATTAATTCGACGTAGCTTAGAAAACATATCACTTTATGTATATTTTCATAAATTATCAAAAATGATTTATTATGAAATAACAAAATGCAATAATAGAAAAAAGGCTTGACAAACTGTTGTTTGTCAAGCTCTTATTATTTGAAAATATAACCAATCAACGAAATATATAATTCTTATGGACAATAATTATCTGGTGGGCACGGATATCCTTCATTTAATCCACTATCATCACCTAAGCCTCTTGTAGACTCTTCAGAATATGGTTTTTGATTGGCATCAAAAGCTTCGGCATAAACTGTGAACTTGGCTTTCCCAGATTCATCTGGTAGAATGTAAAAAAACAGACCCGAGGCATCAGCGTGGGCATTCAATAATTTTTCAAGTTGGGCTTTAGAGAAAAAGGTTCCGCGAATAAAATCAGCAGGAACCATGGTGAGATACTGTGCGCGCAAAGCATCCAATTCGGAACGTGTCATAGGGGAAAAAGATTAAAAAATGAATAAATGGTTTTTAAATCGGCAGCTTTATGTGTTTATTCCATTGGGAAAAGGTCAATGGTTTTTTCGAGTCCGCTGGAATTATCATCCATCGAGAGTTTCTTGAAAATTGTTAACACAAATATATGAGTAAAAAAAAATGCAAGTTGGCGTATTGTATGAATGGCTTGTTTTAATGTATGAATGGTAACTTTTTAGATATAATGATAAAAAATCGCTTTTAAGGAACGTAAAATAAATAAACTTCTGGTAACTTCGGAAATCTCTTATTTTGTCTCAACTCGTAAGTTTAAACTTAATTTCAAAGGGTTTTAACCCATTTTTTGGGTGAAACAACGGGTTAAAACCCGTTGGAATATCAACAATTGAGATTTCCGAAGTTATCATAAACTTATATTCTTTTGTATTTTTAATAAGTGCATAATTTCAAGTTTGCCCCCATGCCCCCAAAGGGGGATTACTTCTCAAAAAAACTAAAATCTCTACTTTCACTTGATTTAATCCCCCTTCGGGGGTATGAGGGCAAACTTGAAAATTGAACCTTATTTAAGGTTATTCCACCTCAAAAGAATGTAAATTTATTTCTGTTTCATTCCTAAAATAGAAATGTCGGAACGATTTTTATCACTCCGACACTTTTCAGTTCAAAATTGGATTACCAAACTTTTAAAACACTTGATTTTTGACCTAAAGCATTTGATTTTAAATTGACTTGTTCAAATTTGTTGTAATTGATTGATATACAATTTTTTATAGCGTTCTTTTCTTGCAAAAGGCTTATTTTTCAAATAGAGTATTTTTTAAATATTTCAAGAATATCCAAATTTGCTATCATTAATAACCTGATTGTCGGAAAAGCCATTTTCCTGAAATATCGAAATCTTCTTCGACAATAGTTTCTAAATAATTGTATGTGTAAAGCTTGAAATAATTTAATACAGAATTTTTTAACGAACCCATTTTTATCCGTTGACTTGGACAGTTGAATTTTAAGGGTATCTTTTAATAGCCTAAAAAACTGCTCAATATGTGTTCTTTGAAACCATCTATGTCTGAGTGTTTTTGCTTTTATGTTTAGGTCAGTTGTATAAATAACAGATACTTTTTGGCTTTTTTTGAACCTAAATATCAGTATAATTAATTCTGTATCGACACTCACATAATTAATTTTTAGGCGCATTGTAAAGTGTTCCTCTTTATTATTCGGGTCTTCATAGAACTTTGCTTCGGCTATTTTAAAATGTTTATCAATAAATTCGGGTAGTTTTCCCCTAAATTCAGGCGTCTCTTTAGTGGCTTGTATCTCTATAATATGGTTGTTTTTAGGTACACCAACCAGTGTTATAGGCAAAATAGTGGTGGCGAAAGTGGCACATAAATTCAGTAATTCAAGACCATGAAAGCCGCTATCAACGCTTAAAAACAAATTAGGGAGTGTCACTTTTTCCTTTTTGCACATCAAAGTGATGTCTTTATGTGCTTGATTGAGTAAATCACAGGCAATTTGACGCGTATTGTCCGTTTTTTTGGTCAATGTAAAATACATTGGGTAAAAAGTGTCGTCAATTGCCAAACCGCATAAAGTGATACGAAATCCGTAAACAACACTTTTGCTTTGTCCACTAAAATAGCGGTCGAAATACTCAGTCGTTGCAGGGTCTAATTTACCATGCGTCAGCCACTGCTTAAAAATAGAGTCGTCAATCACCAAGCTCACAGCAGCCCGAGACCAACTCGACTCACTTTTTTTAGCTAAGTCCGTCAAGGCATTTAAAGCCTCCTCTTTAAGGATAGCACAAACAGCTAATTCTATTTGTCTATAAGTCAGAGAAGCTAAACGGGTATGCCAAGTACCGCTTTTAACCATTTCAACACTCAGTATTTGGTTGAGTGTATGGCAACCAAAGAATTCACCCACTAATAACAAAATGAGGGTTTTCTGAAAAAGACTTTTATCTAAACCCGATAAATCAGATTCGGAAATTTCTGATAAAAGACTGAAACACTCAGGCACTTCATCATTAATATAATTACTAAAAGCGGCTTCTAAAAGAGCCTTTGGCGTTTTTTTTCTACTTTTGTTCATATTTACAACTATTTAAGTAGTTGCAAAGTGAACCTTTTGCAGCGAAATAACGCCATAAATGTTTGATGTTCAAATGTTTGTGGCGTTTTTGGTCAAGTCAATTTAACTTATCTATGATTCATTAAATATAATCCAAAAGGATTATTGTCTCTTCCCCTGTTTTAATTCCTTTTTTAATGCTTCTAACTCTTCTAACTTGCCATCAACTGCCAGTTGCGCTTGTTCTGCCCACGTGCTTGGGT
>JANMYC010001480.1:0-3457 GCA_031381715.1 Saprospiraceae bacterium | reverse complement strand
GATGTGCACGAAAGTTTTGACAATATAGCGCACATTATGGCGGCGTTTTTTGATGTGCCGATTGCTCTTGTATCTTTAGTGGATAAAGAAGAAGTCATATTTAAGGGGAATGTAGGCATGCATGGCGTAGCAAAAAACAGTCGAGGCATTAGTTTATGTGCTTTGGCTGTGTTAAACGATGATGTTATAGTTTTTGAAAATGCACCTAAAGAGCCTTGCCTAATCTCCAATCCACTGGTAGCGGGCAGTTTTGGCTTAAAATTTTACGCTGGTGCTCCACTCACTACTAAAGAGGGATACCATATCGGAACTGTATGTATAGTAGATAAAAAACCGCGCAGCTTTTCACCAAGTCAAATGGAACAATTAAAACGCTTTTCTAAGATGGTTATGAACGAAATAGAATTGCGCTTAGATGCCAGTAAAGCTGCTCTAAACTATAGTTCCACTATTGAAAAACAAAGGAATAATTTGTTGGTGAGAGAAATGCAATTGTCTTTGGCGCAAGAAATGGCAAGGATGGCAAGTTGGGAATGGACCTTAACAGATAATAATATTGAATGGAGCCCTGAAATGTATAAATTCTGGGGTTTTGAATACGGTGAAATAGCGGTGACGTTGGATAAAGTTGCCGAAATGACTCATCCAGATGATATGGGCATTCTACAAGAAGCCATCAATTCCATTATGGAAGGTAATGATGTGGAAGTTCAATATCGCCGATATGATAAGTTGGGTAAGGAAATTTTCATCCATACCAAAACGCTTATCCGGAAGGATGCACACGGCAAACCCCTCAGTGTATTCGGAATTGATATGGATATATCTGATATTCGAGCCATACAAGACGATTTGATAGATAAAAATCACAAACTTTCTCAATTCAATCATGAACTCGCTTCATTTAACTACATAGCCAGCCATGATTTGAGAGAACCGCTTCGCAAAATTCAAACATTCACCAATCGAATTGCCGAATATGAGAAAGAGCGACTTTCTGAAAAAGGACAATTTTATTTTAGCCGCATAGTAGCCGCCTCAAAAGGCATGGAACAGCTGATAGATTCTCTGCTCCTGTTTTCGAAGCTCTCAAACGGTTCTGCATTAAAATTTGTGCCCACTGATTTAAATGAAATATTGGATGAGGTGGAGGAGATTTTCTCAGAATCTATTGCGGAGAAAAAAGCAACTATAATTAGACCTACTCTTCCAACAATAAACGCACTGCCAGTACAGGTTCAACAGGTCTTTTCAAATCTCATCAGCAACGCTCTCAAATATTCTAAAAAGGATACTACTCCCCAAATCCAAATAAGCATGGACAAAGTGAAGGGAAAAAGTATTGGAAAACCGAGTGAATATTATTTAAAAATAGAAGTACAAGATAATGGTATTGGCTTCGATCCTATATATGAAGAAAAGATTTTTGAAGTATTCCAACGCCTATATTCCAAAAATCAGTATGAGGGCACTGGGATAGGTTTAGCCATTTGTAAAAAAATAATGCAATTGCATAATGGCTTAATCTCGGCAAAAGGGTATCCAGATGAAGGGGCTTTATTTGTGCTTTATTTCCCATTGTAAAACATTGGGTTTAAAAAAATGCACCAAGCCACATACTTGGTGCAATGTGGCAAAATCATTTGCCTATATGATAGATTTGTGATTTTAGGGCGATTTTCACATACCCTTCAGTATAATGACTTTTTTGAGTACACTCAATGGCTCTTTTCAGATTTAAATGAAAGAGCAAAGCCTAACGACTTTGCTCAAAAATCATATCAAATACTCGTAAATATTAAGTCTGTTTTATGATTATATGCTCTTTTTATCCCGAGCAATCACGATAATACCACCCACAAGCAGCACCACGCCTAAAATAGGAGACCAACTCACAGGATTCTTTTTTTCTTTGCTGATTTCGAGCGGACCCAAGTCCACTACTTTTTCTTTTGTTACGAAACTAAACCCCGTATATACCATCATAATGATACCGAGCACTGCGAGAACATAGCCAAATGATTTCATTTTTCGTTTTTTTTGAATGTGAATAAAAAGAATACAGTTTGTAAAGATGTGTAGGAATTTTGATTGTTTTTACGATGCGCATTGTCCAATCAAGAACCATAGGAGGAAGAAAATTAACACCGTGCTTAAACAACCGCCTCCCAATTTAGAGGCACCATAGCCAGCTAATAATCCTTTGAATAAGTTATTCATGATATTTGTTTGATTTATAATACTTGATTAAAAAATTTCACTATTTGGTGTTTTTGGGTGATACTATGAATCATAAAAAGATATGCCATTCCTATATTCCCCAAATTGGGGAATATTTTATCTATTTTTTTGGGAATCGTCAGGTTTGCGGGGAAATTAATACCCGTTTCGTAACACTGTTTTTTGGGGTTATTCCCATGAAAAAACGACACCCTGTTTGTTAGAAACAATGGTGTCGTTTTTTAAAAAAAATTATTCTCGACTAATTTTTAACAACTACTTTAATAGATACCGTATTTACCCAATATTTATTTAAAATTTTAAATATTTCCATAAAACCCGTATATAAACTTAAAATTCGATACTTAAATTTTCATTCTACAATTGTAAATAATACATCGAAACCTCCCGAAAAATTATACTCTATGCCCCATTTTAGGGATATTTTTACTCAATTACTGGTTTGAAATGCCCAATTCGGGTATGGTATTGTTTTTTAATATTCTTGGAGTATCCAAAATTGAGCACTTACACTCTTACAACACAAGACTATCTGCAAGCTTCGGATACTTTCGGAACATTCAATAAATCAAAAAATCATCTACTATGAATATCACAGACGAATCTATTGTTTTCAACCAAATGCATAAATTTGGTTCCACGCTACATGAAAAAGGGGTTTTCTTCCGAGTTTGGGCACCTAACGCCGAGAGCGTTTTCTTAACGGGGACTTTTAATAATTGGGACTCTTTCAATACTTCAATGCTACCCGAAGATGATGGCTCATGGGGCATAAACATAGATAATGCTAAGGCTGGAGATGAGTACAAATTCATCATCAAAAATGGCGACAAAACATTATACCGCAATGACCCTTACGCTCGAGAAGTGACCAATTCAACTGGCAATAGTATTGTTCATAACCCTGATTTTAATTGGGAAGATGATGAGCAATTCCAAATGCCCAATCACAATGATTTGGTAATTTATGAAATACACGTAGGTACTTTTAATAAAGTTGATAAAGATAAGCCTGGCTCATTTTTAACCGCTATAAAAAAATTGGATTATTTGAAATGGTTAGGCATTAACGCGGTAGAGGTGATGCCACCTTTTGAATTCGCGGGTGATTTATCTTGGGGTTACAATCCCGCCCACCCTTTTGCCATTGAAAGTGCATATGGAGGACCCAATGCTTTCAAGACATTTGTGAAAGAATGTCATAAACGCGGCATTG
>JANMYC010001406.1:0-1569 GCA_031381715.1 Saprospiraceae bacterium | reverse complement strand
GGTACTTCATGCTATGTCAATTTGATGGCAAAAGTATTCCTCGAAGGCCCGTACAATACCACAACACACCGCATGAATGACAACCTCAGAAGTGGCAATTTGATACCTCTAACTGAAACTTTTACGGAGATGTTTTCCAGCTATTTTATGCACAAAGGTGGTGGCGGCGGTGAAACAACGACCCCCTCAGTATTGAGCGTCACGGGCGCAAATGCGATTATTGACTGGGTATTTTTGGAATTGAGAGATCCCTCAGTGCCCACCACCGTTTTGCAAACCCGTTCAGCCTTGTTGCAAGCCGATGGTGACATTGTTGGTACAGATGGTGTATCGACCGTTCAATTTGGATTGACTACTGGCAGTTATTTTATTTCGATAAAACACCGCAATCATCTACGATTCAGAACGCTCAACGTAGTGAATTTGGTAAACGGTGTCAATACTCTCAATTTTACGAATAACAGTATTCCGCTTTTGGGTACGAATCCTTTACAGCAAATCGAAACGGGTGTGTATGGGCTTTACTCGGGCGATATGTACGGACAAGGTTCAATAGATGCTACCGACCGAAGTGATGTGTGGAATTACCGAAATGTTACGGGTTACAATATTTTCGATTGCAATATGAACGGCACAGTGGATGCGACCGACCGAAGCATCACGTGGAATAACCGAAATAAGGTTTCGCCTTTTTAGACTGTTTTGATTCCAATTTATAAAACTTTTATTCAAATAGGGCAATATCATCCAAAGTGCCTTAAAATTTCTTTTTTTAAAACTTTAAAATAAAAGTAAAGATGAAAAATATACTATCTGCAATCCTACTTTTCAGCATACAATTAACCGTTTTTTCTCAAAGCGCAACGCTCGATTTTATCAACAAATCTACTTCAGGCAATGATATTACTTTTGATGTAGTTCTTAGACCAAATCCAGGCACGACTATATATCTTGGCAATTTTGATATTACGATTAACTTGCCCAGCGGCACAGTGAGTGGTGCTGTAAGGCTTATTAGAGCGAGTATTCCAAGCTCGGATGCTACGTCAGTACCAATATCTGCATCCATTACAACTGATGGAAACAGGATTAATTTTCAGCCGACTACGCCCGGTAGCCAAAGTGATTTTAACGAATTTCTGGCTAAAATCACCACTCAAGTTTCCTTGGGTACTTATAAAATCACTTTTGCAAGTCCGCCTTCTGGAACAGTATCTTGTGGCGGGGGCTCATTGTTTACTCTTGCCCCAGTTTCGCCTTGGAATTCATCGAATGTATCGACGGCCTGTCCAAGTGCATTACCACTCGACTTATTGAGTTTTTCAGTAACTGCAACTGAGGAAAGCAATAAGCCAATGACCTTGTTGACATGGAAAACAGCTAATGAGCAAAATGTTGAACGCTTTGATGTTGAAAGAAGCTCGGATAGTAAGGTTTTTACCGTTCTCAGTAAACTTAGAACCAAGAATGGCAATGAGCAAACCACACAAACTGTTGATGAAAAACCTCTGGCGGGTGTTTCGTATTATCGTTTAAAAATGGTCGATAAGGATGGAAGTTTTACCTATT
>JANMYC010001404.1:0-3464 GCA_031381715.1 Saprospiraceae bacterium | reverse complement strand
CCATGATTGGGGTTTTACGAATGAGGATTGCCTCCGCATCAATGTTTGGTCGCCAAATATTAATGATGGTAAAAAACGCCCCGTGATGTTTTGGATACATGGAGGTGGCTTTGCCGCAGGTTCTTCTCAAGAATTACCTTCTTATGATGGTGAAAGTTTGGCTAAAAAAGGCGATGTCGTCGTTGTTTCTATCAATCACCGCTTGAATATTTTAGGCTTTTTAGATTTATCCGCTTATGGTGATAAGTATAAAAATTCGGCGAATTTGAGCATTATTGACATGAAAGTTGCTTTAGAATGGGTGAAAAATAATATTGCGAACTTCGGTGGTGACCCAAATAACGTGACTATTTTCGGTCAATCCGGCGGTGGTGCGAAGGTCAATACACTCATGGCAATGCCTTCGGCAAAAGGTCTTTTCCATAAAGCGATTAATCAAAGTGGGTCATTTCGTACTGCCATGCTTGAAAAATCAGAAACCCAAGCCATTGCTTCTGAAGTTTTAAAAGAATTGAAAATAGATCCTGCGGACGCCGATAAAATTCAAAATGTACCTTATGCTGATTTGAGTGCAGCCGGTAAAAAAGCATTAAAAACCATTGCCGATAAAATGAAAGCTGAAGGCAAACCTGTCATTGGTTTTGGCTTGAGTTGGGGACCCAGCCACGATGGAGAAGTTTTACCACACCAATTATTCTCTAATGAAGCTTTTGACATGTCGAAAAACATACCTTTGATGATTGGCACTGTTAAAAATGAGTTCGGTTCAATGTTCTCGGGCGGTGGTGACGCTACCATTGAAAAAGTAACTGAAAACATCAAAAAACAGTACGGTGCTAAAGCTGATGCTTATTTGGCAACGGTAAAAAAAATCTACCCAAACGATAAAAAACCGTCTGATTTGACGGATGTCGACATACGTTTCCGTCCGGGAGCTGTTGTTCAAGCGAATCTAAAATCGGCGGTTGCGGGTGGTGCGCCCGTATTTATGTATCTTTTCACGTGGCAATCGCCGGTGATGGATGGCAAATACAAGGCAATGCACTGCATGGAATTGCCTTTTATGTTCAATAATATTGCGCGCTGCGAAGAGATGACTGGCGGTACAAAAGAGGCTTACACTTTAGCGGATAAAATGAGCCAAGCGTGGATTAATTTTGCCCGCGTGGGCGACCCGAATCACAAAGGATTACCGACTTGGGCAAAATACAACGCCACCAATACCGCCACAATGCACTTTGATAATCAATGCGTTGTGAAACCTCAAATGGATAAAGAGCTGTTTGAGTTGGTGGTTGGTAATTAAAAAATGTAAATTAGTTCTACTTTGTTTTTTGTTTTACGCCTAACCTTTCTGGCTTCCACGACCCCCTCAGTATCAAAGCATTTTTCACCCAAATCCACCTTATAAACCCGACGTTTGTGAGGTGGATTCTTTTTTAGTCGAATAAAATATTATAAAACAAGTAGATTTAGTTATTTTCACAGAACTAAACTTTATCAATTAATAATCATTCACTCTTTTTATCATGCTATTCAACAAGACTTTTAAAAGAATAATGCCTTTAATGGTAATATCCGTGCTTTTCATCATTTCATGTATGAAAATAGCGCAAAAAAGTGGTATTATCACCATAAAAGAAGACCCCAATAAAGCCGTGAAAATGGCTAAAGAAATCCGAGAGAAAACACCCGCAGTCGTAGGCGAAGGTTTAACGCTAAGCCTTTGGGCTTCCGATTCATTGGCACCCGACCCAGTGGCGATGTCAATTGATGATTGGGGGCGCGTTTATCTAACTCGGACGAATCGTCAGAAAAACTCTGAATTTGATATTCGGGGGCATCGTGATTGGATGACAGAATCTATTTCATTGAAAACATCAGAAGAACACCGTGCTTTTTTACATAAAACCTTTGCACCCGAACGCAGCAAAGAAAACGAATGGCTCAAAGATTTGAACAACGACGGTGTACACGATTGGCATGATTTGACCGTTGAAAAAGAGGAAGTATGGCGTTTAGAAGACACCAATAAAGACGGAATTGCAGATGTTTCAATGCGCGTTTTAAATGATTTTAGCGATGAAATATCGGACATTGCGGCAGGCTTATTGGTGCGGGCAGAAGACGCTTTTATTGCCATTGCTCCCGATGTTTGGCATTTAGAAGACAAAAATGGTGATGGCATTTGGGATAAAAAAACATCTATTAGCCACGGTTATCAAGTACATATTGGCTTTGGTGGGCATAATTTATCGGGTTTGACTGAGGGGCCTGATGGGCGCATTTATTGGAACATGGGTGATATCGGGGCAAGCATTACGACTGTGGATGGTAGAAAAGTTGAAAACCCAAACTCAGGTTTCATAGCCCGCTCTAATCCCGATGGCAGTGATTTTGAGATTTTTGCAACGGGGCTGCGCAATACGCATGAGTTTGTTTTTGATGACTATGGCAATCTTATTTCATCCGATAATGATGGTGATCACCCCGGGGAAAGTGAGCGATTGGTGCATGTCGTGGAAGGTTCGGATGCGGGCTGGCGCTCTAACTGGCAATATGGCAAATACACCGACCCTAAAAACAATAAATACCACGTGTGGATGAATGAAAAACTCTCCGTGCCGCGTTGGGATGGGCAGGCAGCTTATATAATGCCACCGATTCAAAATTATCATAATGGACCTACGGGCATGGTCTATAATCCGGGCACCGCATTGGGCACTGAGTGGAAAAATAAATTCTTTTTAGTGGAGTTTGTCGGCACGCCTACGCGCTCGCATATATGGTCGTTTGGCTTGAAACCTAAAGGCGCATCTTTTGAATTAAATGGTGAAAAAGATATACTGAGTGGGGTGTTGCCAACGGGTATTCAGTTTGGTCCCGACGGTGCATTGTATGTTGCCGATTGGATAAATGGTTGGGATGCTAAGAATTATGGGCGCGTTTGGAAATTAGATGTTACTAAAGAAAAGAACGATTTAGAGACTGTTCGCCTTGAAACCAAGCGGTTGATGCAGCTTGACTATAGCAAGCAGTTGCCCGAAATGCTCTATACATCTCTATTTTATGCCGATAAACGCATTCGCCAAAAAGCGCAATTTGAGTTGGTGAATAGAGGTAAAAAAGGTTCTGAAGTTTTAATTAAAGCCATTAATCAAACGGATAATCAATTGGCGCGTATTCATGGCATTTGGGGTATCGGGCAGTTGACAAGGGCTAATAAAAGTTATGCGGCGTCATTGATTCCTTTACTCAAAGATAAAGATGCTGAAATTATAGTGCAAGCCATTAGGATGCTTGGCGATGCAGATATTAAAGGCGTGGGTAATGATTTAATGCCTATGCTGACTAATTCAAATTATCGCATCAGATTTTATGCTGCTGAAGCGTTGGGGCAATTGTCGCATCAAGCTGCCGTTGAGCCGCTTATCAATATGCTCAAAGCGAATAACGATGAAGAC
>JANMYC010001360.1:0-9953 GCA_031381715.1 Saprospiraceae bacterium | reverse complement strand
GCGCCAGAGCCAAACCGACAACGCAAGAGAGTTTAATCACAATATTCCTTGATGGACCTGATGTATCTTTAAACGGGTCACCCACAGTGTCACCGATAACGGCAGCTTTGTGTGGTTCAGAGCCTTTATAGTACATTTTACCATCGATAAGCACACCTTTTTCAAATGCTTTCTTAGCATTATCCCAAGCACCACCCGCATTTGATTGGAAAATAGCCCACATAACGCCCGAAACCGTTACACCTGCCATATAACCACCCAAAGCTTCTGGTCCCATGATAAAACCAACTAAAAGCGGCGTTATCAAAGTGATAGCACCCGGCATTAACATTTCACGCAATGCGGCATTGGTGGATATTTCAACACAACGCGCATAATCTGGCTTGCCTGTCCCTTCCATAATGCCCGGTATTTCACGGAATTGACGACGTACTTCATTCACCATATCCATCGCTGCTTTACCCACTGCATTCATCGCATAAGCTGAAAATACCACTGGAATCATACTACCGATGAAGAGAGCCGCTAAAACTTTAGCGTTGAAAATATTGATACCATCAATACCCGTAAATTTCACATAAGCTGCAAAAAGAGCCAAGGCTGTCAAAGCTGCCGAAGCGATAGCAAATCCCTTACCAATCGCCGCTGTAGTATTACCAACTGTATCCAAAATATCTGTGCGTTCACGTACTTCTTTTGGTAATTCACTCATTTCAGCGATACCACCTGCATTGTCTGCAATAGGACCAAATGCGTCAATGGCTAATTGCATAGCAGTTGTTGCCATCATAGCAGAAGCCGCAATTGCCACGCCGTAGAAACCCGCCATTTCATAAGAAGCCCAAATAGTACCCGCAAAAAGAATTACAGGTAAAGCAGTGGACATCATACCTACACCCAAACCTGCAATAATATTCGTGCCTGCACCCGTAGCCGAGCGTTGCACAATATCCATAACAGGTTTTTTACCCATACCTGTAAAATACTCTGTGATAGCTGAGATAGCCGCCCCAACTGCCAAACCGCACAGTACAGCATAAAAGACATTATCATTACTCACTGTTAATTTCCCTTGTCCGAAGAATTCCATTTGCATGTTTTCAGGAAGCATCCATTGAATAAGAAAATAACATACAACACCTGTCAAACCCAAAGAAACCCAGTTCCCTGTGTTCAATGCTTTTTGAACGGCTTCGGTTGTCATCATTTTATCATCCACTTTCACAAACCAAGTACCGATGATGGATAAAATAATACCAATACCTGCAATCATAATAGGTAAAAGAATAGGTCCTATACCACCGAAAGTATCCATGAAGCCCACATTATCAGCAATAACATAGTTACCCAAAACCATTGACGCTAAAACAGTAGCTACATAAGAGCCAAATAAATCCGCACCCATACCTGCCACGTCACCCACGTTGTCACCTACATTGTCCGCAATTGTTGCGGGATTACGTGGGTCATCTTCTGGAATACCCGCTTCAACTTTACCCACTATGTCAGCCCCAACGTCTGCCGCTTTGGTATAAATACCGCCGCCCACACGGGCAAAAAGAGCGATAGACTCAGCACCCAAAGAGAAACCCGCTAACACTTCCAATACTTTTTCCATCAAATGAGAAGCTGTAGATGTACCGTCTCCTATCATTTGACCACCCATAAATTGATTGAAAAATACAACAAATAGGAAGCCCAGACCAAATACCGCCAAGCCAGCAACACCCAACCCCATGACAGTACCACCTTTGAAAGACACTTCAAGTGCTTTTGAAAGACTTGTGCGAGCCGCTTGAGTTGTCCGCACATTAGCTTTTGTTGCGATACGCATACCAATATTACCCGCAATAGCCGAAAATACTGCCCCAATAATAAAAGATACTACAATCAACCAATGAGAACTTGCTACTAATTGAGAGTTGATACCCAATAAAACACTTGCTACTACCACAAAAATTGCTAAAATACGGTATTCCGCTTTCAAAAATGACATAGCACCTTCGGCAATAGCCGTGGCAATGCCCTGCATTTTATCATCACCTTCATCTTGTTTAGATACCCAAGTCCATAAATATGCCATATAGGCTAAGCCCACTAAACCGAAAATCGGTAATAAATACAATAAATTTTCCATTCTTTATTCAGTTAGTTTTTCTGATGTGTACAGATATAGATTTTTATATACGTTTGAATTTTGACCAGCAAAAGTAGAATTATTCGTTTGATTTTCAAAGAAAAATGCACGAATCTTCTATTTTCTCATTTTATATTTCTTTTTATTAAATTTATTTTAATTTCTATTACCCTCAAATAATCTCACTATCATATTATGAGGTTTTTTAACGAGTACTTTAAATTCGAATGTTATTATTATTTCTGTTTAAAATTGTTTTCAATTCATCCGAATATTCAAATTTTAAACAAATATTTTAAAAATAAAACAAATTATTAAAAAAACTTATTCATATAAATTATTTATGTAAAATAATTTAAATACACATAATTATTTGATTTTAAATTATTTATAATTATATTTAAAATATAATGTATTTTAAAAAATCATGAATCAAAAAACTAAATGAAAAAAAATCAAAAAATGTTTTAAATTAATTTGGTAATTAAAAACATTTTGTGTTATATTTGCATCATCAATCATACGAAAAACACTAAGTATTAAAAGACCATAACTGTATTAAATTTTGAGAACTTACGCCATGAAAAAGCAAATCATTATCTCCTATGTAAGGGATTATGTTAGTAGGCACTGGTTCAAATTGAGCCTATTACTGCTCATTATAATCGCTTGTTTTAGAAAAGATTTGAGCCTTAGTGTTCACTTTAACTCTGAGAAAGAGAATAAAAAGGTCGAACTGAAAAAGGACACTAAAATTACGGCTGCTGCCTCCAACGAAAAAGTAAGCAGTACCCCCCTCAGTATTATAGAGGGATTTTTGAGCAAAAATGGAAAAAATGAAGAATTTCCTGAAATTGATGAAGATACTAAAATCAGTTTTTTGAAAAGATTCGCTCAAGTTGCCGTTGCTGAACAAAAGAAATATGGGATACCTGCGAGCATTGTTTTAGCCAATGCTTTGCGGCAAAGTTTTGCGGGTAAGCGGGAATTGACATTACGCAGCAATAATCATTTTGCACTCCCTTGCACATTTGATTGGACTGGAGGCAATGAACAAATGGGTAGCGAATGTTATCGAAAATATGAAAATGCCTGGTTGAGCTTTAGAGACCATAGTATATTCGTTACATCGGGCAAATTCTCTGATTTACGCAATTCAAAGGATTATAAAGCATGGGCAAAAGGGCTTCAAAGCCTCGGTTATCCTTCAGGAAGTGATAACTTAGCGGAGGATTTGATTAAAATTATTGAAAAATACGGTTTAAATAATTTGGATAAACTGTAAATCGCTCATTTTAATACTGGGCTAATTCATAAGATATTTGTTCTGGGAATTATAAATATGCTGTTTTTTTGATGGAGGCTACCCCTAAAGGTAGCCTTTTTTGTTTTTTTACAAAAGACTAAAACACGTTAAAATCTCAATAAAAGGTCTAATTTTGTGTTTTCCAAAATTAAGAAGTTGTATCTCAATATGCAATCAATCATATCTTTTATTAAAAGAAAAATACTGCGCGACCCTCGCGAGCGCTGGAATTATCAATTTGCCACAGGCAGGTGGGATGGCTTGCGCAATCCCGTTGAACAAGAGCGATTGGGAAAAACGGCGGATTTAGTTAGGGAACTCACTCCCCCTCAGTATTTACCCTCTATTTTAGAAATTGGTTGCGGCGAAGGTTTTTTTAGGCATTATTTGAGTTCTAAAGATTTCAAAACATTCCTTGGCACTGACCTTTCTACAGTTGCAATCGACCATGCTTGCCAACATTTTGGAGACGAAAAAACAGAGTTCATGGCGGCAGACATGCATTTATTTCTGCCAAATGAGCAATATGATTTCATTATTTTTAATGAATGCGTTTATTACACATCCGATGTGGTAGCTTTGGTAAAGCGTTATTTTCCTTATTTAAAACCTGACGGGTATTTAATAATCAGTATTCATCATAATTTTAAGGCGCATCAACAGCTTTGGGATAAAATACTCAGTATTTCATCTAAAATAGAAGAGAAAACTGTTGCCAACAGTTATGATACATGGGATATTAGAGCATTAAAACCATTTTAAAAGATTTAAGATGAAAGACACATGATAAAAACGATTCTCGAAGTCTAATATCTTAAATCTTTCATCTAACATCTTGAATCTTAATATAAAAGCATTTCAATATGATCAATCTTATATCAGATACCATTACACAACCTACTCCTGAGATGCTTCAAGCTATGATGATAGCTGAGGTGGGCGACGATGTTTTCAGAGGCGACCCAACTGTAAACGCCTTGGAAGAGAAGGCAGCCAATATGTTTGGAATGGACGCTGCACTATTCTGCCCAAGCGGTACAATGACCAATCAAATTGCCATTAAAACGCATACTCAACCACTTGACGAGGTGATTTGTGATGAAAAAAGCCATATTTTTCAATCAGAAGTTGGTGGATATGCCTTTCATAGCGGCATTGGGGTAAATTTACTGAGGGGTGAAAACGGCATTGTGAATGTGGAGATGGTAGAGAAAGCAATCAAACCTCAATATGATTGGTTGCCCCGTACCACGCTCGTCGTTTTAGAAAATACCTGCAATCATGGAGGCGGTTCTTTTTACAAATTAGAGCAAATAAAACCCATTGCAAAACTGTGTAAAGAGAAAGGTATCAAACTTCATTTGGACGGTGCGCGCCTTTTTAATGCTTTGGTGGAAACCAATGAGACATACTTCGAATGGGGTAATGCATTTGATTCAATTTCAATTTGCTTGTCTAAAGGCTTAGGGGCACCGGTAGGCTCACTTTTAATTGGAGAAAATGATTTTATAAAAAGAGCAAGAAGGATTAGAAAAGCCTTCGGTGGAGGCATGAGACAAGCTGGTTTTTTAGCAGCGGCGGGTATCTATGCGCTTGATAATAATGTCGACCGACTCAAGCAAGATAATGATAATGCTAAAAAAATTGGTGAAGTACTGAGGGGCCTGCCGTACGTTGAGAATCTTCGACCAGTTATGACCAATATCGTCATTTTTGACGTAAAACCACCTTTTACAGGGGATTCTTTTTTAAATAAAATAGGAGAATATGGCATTAGAGCGGCTCTTTTTGGCCCCAATACAGTCCGCTTCGTTACACATTTGCATATTACAGATGCGATGGTTCAGGAGTTAATTAACGTTTTAAAGTCGGTTGGTTAATTCAAAAAGGATAGGGAAACTTTTAAAGTTTCCCTATCCTAACATTCTCAAAAGTTAAGAACCTTTTGAATAATTAGGCGATTCTTTAGTAATCGTAATATTATGTGGGTGGCTTTCAATAATGCCAGCCCCCGTTATGCGCACAAAACGGGCTTTTTGCATCTCCTCAATGTTAGGCGCTCCACAATATCCCATACTGGCTCTTAAACCACCAATATATTGAACCATCACCTCGGCTAACGTCCCCTTATAAGAAATCCTTCCTTCAATACCCTCTGGGACCAACTTTTTAACATCATCTTCAACCTCTTGAAAATAACGATCTTTTGAACCTTCTTGCATAGCCCCCAAAGAACCCATGCCTCGGTAAACTTTGAACTTACGCCCTTCATATAAAATTGTCTCACCAGGTGCTTCCTCAACGCCCGCAAATAACGAGCCTGCCATAATCGTACTCGCCCCTGCAGCTATCGCTTTAGCAATATCACCTGTATATCGTATACCACCATCACCTATAATCGGCACTCCCGTACCTTTTAATGCTTGAGCAGCATTATAAATTGCCGTTAATTGAGGCATACCAACACCTGCAACAATTCGGGTAGTACAAATTGAACCGGGTCCCACACCTACTTTTACTCCATCAGCACCGGCATCGGCAAGTGCTTTTGCACCCGCACCGGTTGCCACATTACCACCTATTACTTGTAAATATGGATAGCGTTTTTTAGCTTCACTCACTGCATTCAGTACGCCTTCTGAATGACCGTGCGCTGTATCGATGATGACCACATCCACCCCTACTGCAACAAGAGCATCCATACGGTCGTGCATGTCGCGCGTGACGCCTAATGCAGCGCCCACCACCAAACGACCGAGTGAATCTTTACAGGAATTAGGATAATCCTGTACTTTCATAATATCTTTGTAAGTAATCAAGCCAACTAAATTACCCGCATCATCCACAACTGGCAATTTTTCAATTTTATTTTTCTGCAAAATCTCCTTGGCTTTTTCGAGATTGGTTCCGACTGGAGCTAAAACCAGATTATTCTTGGTCATCAACTCACTGACTAAACGGTTAGAATCCTTTTCAAAACGTAAATCTCGATTGGTAAGGATACCTACAAGTTTACCTTTTAAGGCGTATCTTGAACTGTCTTCTGTATCAAATTCCACTATTGGAATACCCCCAATACTGTATTTTTTCATCAGAGCTCGAGCATCTTTTACAGTTGCAGAAGGTACAAGTGTCACGGGGTCAATAATCATCCCACTTTCCGACCTTTTAACAGAGCGCACATGATCAGCTTGAGCCTCAATACTCATATTTTTATGGATAATACCGATACCTCCTTGACGTGCAATGGCAATTGCTAACGCCTTTTCAGTGACAGTATCCATGGCAGCTGACACCATTGGAGCATTCAATTGAAGATTACGAGTGATATTGGTTTTGATGTCAACTTCACGTGGAAGGACTTGCGAGAACGCAGGGACGAGTAGCACGTCGTCGAAGGTGAGGGCTTCACCTAAGAATTTATCAGATAACAAATTTACAGTTTCCATGTGCAAAGATAGTGCATTGCTCTGTGCAACCCATAAATTTTATTTGATTTTTATAAAAATAATTTTCTGATGCTTAGAATATGCTTCAACGCACCATAAACATTAACTTTGCAGTACCAAATTTTAATATCCTAACCAAAATAAAACTAAATTTTATGACTAAACAAGTTTATGAAAACAGCCTCAAGCTATGGATTGAGGATGAAAAAGCCGCCATTGATTTAATCGGCATTATCGGAAAACTTTGGTTCGACAAATCTGTGGAACTCATCATTTTTCGCAATCAGATGGTTGACCGCAGTGCATCTGAACTTTTACACCTCCATCATTACTCCAGAGAAGTAGTCAAGCACCCCCTCAGTATTCACGACACTTTAGCTCTTGCAAAAGCTCTTCAACGCTTACAGTTAGCACCAGCGAGGATTGATATTGGTAAACTTGGCGTGCAGTGGCTGGATGAAAAGAGTAACTTTATTGACGAAATGGACTTTGTCTCCAAAAAATTAAAAGATTTCATTGGCAGAGATAAAATCAATATCAAACCTAAAGACGTCATTTTATATGGTTTTGGTCGAATTGGTCGAATTGCAGCCCGTGAATTGATTACTCAAGCTGGTAAAGGTGAGCAACTGCGTTTAAGAGCTATTGTTACAAGAGATAAAAGCCCCGAAGACATTGAAAAAAGAGCTGATTTATTGCGTTCAGATTCGATTCATGGTGGTTTTCCGGGAACCGTTATGTCAGATCTTGAAAATAGGTGTATTTGGGTCAATGGGCATAAAGTTCACATGATTAATGCCTCTAATCCCGAAGACATTGATTACACTCAGTTTGGAATTGATGATGCTCTCGTGATTGACAATACGGGTGTTTTCAGAGATAGAGAAGGGCTTAATCGACATTTAAATTCTAAAGGTGTTTCAAAAGTATTATTAACAGCGCCAGGTAAAGGGGATATTCCCAATATAGTGCATGGCGTCAATAATGATAAATTTGATATTGAATCAGAAACGATTTGGTCGGCAGCAAGTTGTACTACCAATGCCATTGTGCCCGTCATTTCTGTTATCCATGAAGCATTAGGAATAGAAAAAGGGCATATTGAAACTGTTCACTCTTTCACAAATGACCAAAATCTCTTAGATAATTACCATAAAAAATTCAGGCGAGGAAGAGCGGCTTCTATGAATATGGTGATTACTGAAACGGGTGCTGAAAGTGCAATTTCAAAGGTATTGCCTGAATTAAGCGGTAAGTTCACGGGAAATGCCATCCGAGTGCCAACGCCGAATGTATCATTAGCCGTTTTAAATTTGCAATTAAATACTAAAACCACAAAAGTAGATGTCAATGAAATAATGAGACAGGCTGCACTACATGGTCACTTAGTGGAGCAAATTCAATATTCTTTTTCAAATGAATTGGTTTCAAGTGATTTAGTGGGTAATCCTACTTCATCCATATTTGATTCCCCTGCCACAATTGTTTCAAAAGACGGAAAAAGTGTGATTTTATATGTATGGTATGACAATGAATACGGCTATACCCGCCAAGTTATCCGTTTCGCAAAACAGTTGGCTGGTGTTATTCGATTGAGATATTATTAAAAATTAAAAAGGCGATATGCATTCATGATGAATCATATCGCCTTCTTTTATTGAGACTCATAATATAAAATTGAAGCCCCGATTAACTTAAAATACTGAGGGGGCTATCTTATTGTAAAACACCATTTACTTTTTGCAAATCGGCTTGTGCTTCGGTAGTTTTATTCATTTTTGTATAAACTTCCGAACGAAATTGATAAGCCAATTTATCTTCTGATTTAAAACTCAGTGCTTTTGCCAAATCAGCTAAAGCAGCATCGTTTTGCCCTAATTTATATTTATTATATCCTCTATTTCGCCATGCATCCGAATTTTCTGGTTGAAGCTTGATTACCGTGTCATAATCAGAAACGGCTTCCTTATATTTACCCAATTGATAATAAACGTTTCCTCTACCCGCAAAAGCTGGTGCATATTGCGCATTAAGGCTCATAGCTTTTTCATAATCAGCCTTTGCTTCTGCGTACTTTTTCAAGTCAATATAAGTATTTGCTCTACTAAAATAAAACAATGGTTCTTGGCCATTCAAGTTAATGGCTTGACTAAAATCCTCAATTGCTTCCAGTGGTTTCCCCATTTTACGCTTTAAAACGCCTCTATTACTGAGGGGTGTCGGGTCTAATCCCAATATTTGGCTGGCTTTGGTATAGTCTGCCAGCGCCTCATCGTATTTTTTTTCAGATTCGTACAAGGCTGCTCTACCATTCAAAGCAGGAACGGTAGTAGGATCTAATTCCAAAGATTTATTAAAATCCAGTAGTGCCTCTTGAATTTGTTTCATTTTAAAACGTGCCCATCCTCTTAATGCATGCGCATCAGCAGCTTTATCATACTTTTCAAGAGCCTTTGTTAATAAATCATTGGCTTCTTGATATTTTTGAGTAGCTTGGATATCTGCACGCGCCTCAACTTCAGCTTGAGTTAAAATATCTTTTGCTTTTTTAATATCAGTTCTCGCTTCCAAACGTTTGGCTTCATCATTCTGCTTACAACTGCTGATTAATAAAAGTGCAGTAAATAGGTATATTATTCTTTTCATTGCTTTATACGCGTTTAAAAATTCAATAGATTATAAATTTTTATATTGCAAAAAGCGTTCCGAATGAGGTTTTACAGTAATAAAAGATAAATATAATATGGAGGCTATTATCAGAGAAGTTCCTGAGAGTATATTATAGAATTGTATTTACTGAGGGGGAGTACCGAGAGATTGTAAAAAGAGAGATTGATAGGATAGGATATTTAGACATAAGAGGATAGGTAGGTATAATACAACAAAAGCCCCGAACTAATTAAAGTTCGAAGCTTAATGTTAAATTGAGTTGGCAGCGACCTACTCTCCCACATTCAGGGATGCAGTACCATCGGCGCAGGTGAGCTTAACGACTCTGTTCGGAAAGGGAAGAGGTGGAACCTCACCGCTGTAACCACCAACAGTTCTTTAAGTCATTTCT
>JANMYC010001305.1:0-2829 GCA_031381715.1 Saprospiraceae bacterium | reverse complement strand
CACTTAAGTGCGTTTAGTTCGTATTTTATTTATCTCTGAAATTCGGCCGATAATTGCATTTTATGAGCAATATTTGAGATTTGTATGATCCATATATTTTCTATAAAACCGATTATTACCTCTTAGTAGATTATATTTATTGCAAAATAATGCGCCTTATACTTTTGTCTCTTTTAAATAATATTTATTTCTTAGCCAAAAAGCGACATTGACCAAGGCAATTAAAGCAGGCACTTCCACTAAAGGACCGATAACACCTACAAACGCTTGTCCTGAATTTATACCAAAAACGCCTATCGCAACGGCTATCGCTAATTCAAAATTATTTCCCGCTGCCGTAAAAGCAATGGAAGTGCTTTTAGAATAGTCTGCACCTAAAGCTTTACCCGCAAAGAAGCTGACTAAAAACATGATAGTAAAATAAATCACCAGAGGGACTGCGATGCGTACCACATCAAACGGAATTTGAACAATAAGCTGCCCCTTCAAGCTGAACATGATAACAATAGTAAAAAGTAGGGCAATCAAAGTAATAGGTGAAACAAACGGAATAAATTTATTTTGAAACCATTCTAAACCTTTTGCCTTAATCAGAGCATAACGGCTGATGACTCCTGCGGCGAAGGGTATGCCAAGATAAATAACGACACTCTCAGCAATTTGACCTATTGTAATATCTACCGCCAAACCTTTAAAACCAAATATAGGCGGCAATACTGTGATAAAAACATAGGCATAAACGCTGAAAAATAAAACTTGAAAAATACTGTTCAAGGCTACCAATCCTGCCGCATATTCTCTATTTCCTTCTGCTAATTCATTCCAAACAATGACCATTGCAATACATCGAGCTAAACCGATAAGTATAAGCCCTGTCATATATTCAGGTTTATCTTTTAAGAATATGATAGCTAAAAAGAACATTAAAATGGGCCCAATAACCCAATTTAGGAATAATGAGGCACTCAATATTTTTGTATTTTTAAATACTTCGCCCAAACTCTCGTACCGTACTTTTGCCAACGGCGGGTACATCATCAGTATCAGTCCAATCGCCAAAGGAATATTAGTTGTTCCACTTGAATAAGAGTTAATTGAATCGGCAATGGAAGGCACGAAATAGCCTAATCCTACACCAATTGCCATTGCTAAAAATATCCAAAGGGTCAGGTATTGGTCTAAAAAACTCAGTTTCTTGCGCTCTGCTGCGGGCGCACAATTATTGGCTGACATGATATGTTTCTTTTAAATTTTCGAGCATGAATTTTACTTTTTCCATTCCGCAATTGATTCCTCATTCATACGGATATAGTCGGAATTATTAAACATTTTAGCCCGTACTAACGACTTTTCAGCCCATTCAATTGCGCCTTTTTTATCGCCCATTTTTGCTAAAATCAAGGATTTCATTCTCAAATTGCCGTAGCCTTCGCCTTGTGCAATGCCTTTGTCAATGTATTCAAGTGCTGATTTGAGGTCAATATTATTTTCGTAATAATAACCCGCAATTGTCTGAAAATCGGCTTTGGTGGGTCCACCCAATTTTTGCTTGATTTCAGCCATTATCTTTAAATGCACGTCATTTTGTAATGGAATTTGGATAAGCGTGTTTTCCCAAGCCAATTCTAAATCACAAGACGTTTTAGTAATATTATTGGTTTGAATACCAAATGTTTCTACAAATTGTGCCGTTTTTTTAGGTTTAATTTTTACCTCTAAAACGTTAAATTCGGGCTTATAATTCTCATAACTCACGTCAAGGTTTTTGTTGAAAATAATCGTCCATTCGTCATTGTTCGGAATAGCCAACATAATATAAGTGCCTTTGGAAAGCCCTTTTCCAGCAACCGTAAGGCTATCCGTCGTTGTAAATTTTGTTGAACCATTTGCGCCAATACGCCAAATTTTGTCTAAAATAACGACGTTTCCAAAGATTTTACGGTTTTTTACACTCGGACGGCTGTATTCCATTTTTATTTCGGTTAAGCCAAATTTTTGTGCAAACGATGCACTTGGACTTTCAACAGGTGCAGCAATTTGCGCTTCCCCTTGGAAACTCAAAAGCATTACTAAAATCGAGTAGATAATTTTTTTCATTTTAAAAATTTTATAATTAGTTATCAAATCAATATGCTTTCCTGAGCATATCCGCAAAATCATTAGGTAAAGCGCTTTCTTCAATCGCTTGTGCAATTGTTTCAAAATCATAAACCACCCGCACAAATTCAACCTTGATGCTATCAGGGTTTTTCATGGAGGTTTCGGGGTTTATGTCCAGTAGGGCATAACACGCTCTATTATCACCGTCTTTAGGCTTACCTACTGAACCGATGTTAATTGCGTGGCGAAAAGTACCCCCCTCAGTATTTTGTAAAATTCGGTGATAGGGTTTGTGTGTATGTCAAAAAGCCATAATGTCGGCGTTGCCAAATTCCATGATGCGCATAAGGCTTTTTTCGTCACGGTCTTCAAACAGATATTCGTTGATTTTGCGAGGGCTACCATGAACCATCAAAAACTTGAATTTCTCACCGTTGAATTCAAAATCAAGAGCGAAATGACGAGGTAGGTTTTTTAAATAAGCTCTTTCTTCGGGCAAAACAAGATTGTTGGTATAAGCTATCGAGATTGCGCCATTGCTCTTTTCTTCGGGTGCTTTGTAAGCACAACCGCACTCGTCAGAAGCAAGCCCGATGCCTTCATCATAATTCCCTGCAATGGTAGGGATTTTACGTTTCCGAATTTCATTAATCACTTCATTGGGATAAGGTGCATAACCGACCAAATCACCCAAACAGTAAATTAAATCGAGATTACGGCTATCAATAT
>JANMYC010001286.1:0-1947 GCA_031381715.1 Saprospiraceae bacterium | reverse complement strand
CAGGGTAGCACCTTGCAACGGAATGGTCAATCTCGTTTTCACGTCATAGGCAAAACCAATATCGGTATTTCTCAATAATATTTCTAAAGTCGTGGTATCACATATTCCGGGTTTAACCGTGATATTTTGATTGATAAAATTGGCATCTAAGAACGGATTTTCAGTTCTCACTTGAGCATTAATTACAGAATCGGCACAAGGAGCATATTCAGTCGGCGTCCAAGTCGGGCTTGAAGGCAGAGCACATAACCAACCTGTTTTAAATTTCAAATCAGTGGTACCACATTCTCTGATTATCGCTTTTATCCTTACCACATTACAGACATCGTCTATGGTCTTTTCAACCGTAGCTTCAGCTAAACCATTTAAAAAAGCAAATGCTTTAGTAGAATCCGTTGGATAATATTTAACTTGATGGTTGATTGGCGTTAAATTATTGGTTATATCCGTAATGGAAATAACTTTAAAATTCTTACCCGCTTGATTAGGTGCTATCGAAAGCCAAGAATTAGTAGCACTGCCTTTTTCATTGGTATTACACAATTTCACATCCCATTGTGCCGTGTCATTAGCAGTAGTAATACTCGGATTGGTAACGGGTGAAAACTCTAAACTCGCAGGATATTTATAGACAATTTTTTGATTGGTGACTGTCGCTGTATCTTTTAAATAAGGAGAACAACTCCCATCACCAATGCTTTTTGCGTAAAAACGGTCACGGTAATAGATAGTGGGCTTGAAATAAAACACACTATCACCATTCATACTTCCAGTCACAGTAGCACAATTAGGTGTTGCTTTTATTCTGAGATTGAAAGCATACGATGTCAATAAATTTAAAGAAGGAACGGCTGTGAGTGTATCAAAGCTCGCTCTATATTTACCCGTGCTATCCAAATTCGCTAATGGGAAATATGCATTTCCGTAAACTGGATGGTCAGCAATTGAGATTTCAACTTGGGTAGTAAATGCTTTAACAAAATTAGGGTCATAATCGAAAGCAATAGAATCAACACCTACAGCTTGACGGAACTCATTCCCAAAATATTTATAAAAATCATTATTAAACATAGTGATTTTATATTCTAAACTCGCCTCGCTACATCCTACAGGGAAATTAGAACTGCTTGGGTATGAAAACAATGCTTGTGACTTTCCTACTCTGAACAATGCACCATAATTATCGCACGTATACAATGAATCAGCTTCAACATGATAACCAAATGCTCTAAAATTAGGCACTTTTTCAAAAGTATATTTATATGGACCTTCTGGATTAACGGCAAAGTTACCAATGAAGTTAATCGAGTCGCCTTTACTGAGGGGCCCTATTCCCAAGCCAACTAAACAACTATGCAAATCAAAATACATGGCTTTGGTCGTATCTGTCCTAACAGCTCTCATTTTAGAGGTGTCTATTGAACAGTTGTAGGTATTTCCACCATGCGTGATTTTTATTTGCGCATTTTTAAATGTGAATATATCGTTGATGCGATTAGAATCATTGCTCGAGATATTGTCATAAGAAATTAAAACACCGATGCTATCTGAAATAGCGGTATTACCAACAATATTCAACACTGTCATTTTAACAGAATCACATGATAAAGCCACTTTTGTATTCACTTCCTCCGCTTTCAAAATTGTAGTATAAGTATCATCTAAATAGCCAAAAGTTGTTCTTTCTACTTTAAAATCGACGGTTTGGACGCCATTAGCACAATCGTAAGCCACATTGGGTGCACACGGAGGGGATGCATAATGCAAGCGCGGTCCCGTAATAGTATCGCAATACCATACATGGCGACAATCACATGGTGGACAATAAAGAGCCGTTTCAATTGGAAATGCAGTTGAACCAGGTAGCGCTGTACAATCCGCCGAAAAACCAAATCGAGAGTTGTATTGACCATTAAGGAATTGTGCTTTTGTGGCATCAAATGTCAT
>JANMYC010001273.1:0-2075 GCA_031381715.1 Saprospiraceae bacterium | reverse complement strand
TAGGGGGGCAAAATAACTACATTCAAACTTTAATTTTAATAGCAATGACTTTAAAAAAATCCATCATATCGGCTATCGTTTTATTGAATACATTTCACTTGATAGCCCAACAAGAACAATCTCTACATTTTTTAAAAAATGTGTGGCAATCTAATCTGACGAATCCTGCATTCGTTCCAGAAAAAAAGGTAACAATTATGTTACCGAGCATATATTACAACGTCAACAGTAAAGATTTCACCATCAACGAGCTTTTCAAAGCCAATGCCGAGGGTAAATTAACGTTGAGTGACCTTGGCAATAGAGCAAAAACTCAAAATCGCATGGATGCCAATGTCAATATTCAATCGTTGGGTATTGCGTACAATGTGAATGAAAAGTTGAGTTTGAGTGCTTATCACGCCGTCAACAGCAATCCAAATGTAAATATCAACGGTAATTTATTAAAACTGATAGGCAACGGAAATAGCCAGTTTTTAGGTCAAACCTTACCGTTTAATTCTACGGCTAACGGCAGCGTTTACAGTGAAATTGGCATTGGTGCCGCTTATAAAATCAAAAATCATCTTACGATTGGTGGTCGGGTGAAGGTTTTGAGCGGGGTTGCGGCCATTTTTACTGAGGGGGATGCCCTAAAAGTAGGTTTTGATAAAAACGATTACAGCCTTTCATTTGAAAATGATTTCAATGTATTGGCTTATTCGTATGCAAAATTTAAAGACATTAAAAGCGGTAGCGATTTATTGAGCCAAAGTTTTGGTGGCAGCAATAAGGGTTTAGCATTTGATTTGGGTGCAAATATAAATATTGGTAAAATCAGCGTTTCGGCGAGTATTATCGACTTAGCGGGCTCCATAAAATGGCAAAATGACGGCAAAAGCTATTCATCAAAAGGCAATTTCAAGTACTCAGGGGTCAATTCTGACGATTTTTTCAATATAGATTCACTTAGTTCAAATAGTTTTAGAGATACTTTAAAAAGTATAATTGGATTTAAAGAAACCGCAAATCCAAGCCATACTCAAAACCTACCGACTAAAATCTACCTCAGTGCCACTTATGAGTTGAATGAAAAAATCAGATTGGGCGCATTATTTTACAATGAAAATGGTGGATTCGATATTAGCCGAACAGGTTTTATGGTAAACGCCAATTACAAGCTGATGAAAAACTTAGAATTGGGTGGAAGTCTGGGCTTACGCAATGGTAGCTTTACAAATATCGGTCTGCACGCAATAGCTCAATTGGGCCCCGTTCAAATATTTGGCGTAACAGATAACATCATTGGTGCCCTGCAACCGTATAATTCAAAGAATACGAATGGGCGTTTGGGTATAAATATTATGCTTTAAAGAAGTAAAGCGTAAAACAAAAGCCACCTCCTTCAAGAAGTGGCTTTTAAATCATTTAGTCAAAAAGTTAACTGAAATTGTCTTAAATATTTCAGCTAACCAAATTTAATTGTAATTATTCAGCATTACAAGCCCAATAAAAAATAGCCCCCTCAGTACAGGAGGCTATTTTTCGTCATAAATAGTTGATTTACAAAGACTTAGCTTATTTTATTTAAAAAAGCCCCGCAAACGATAACATATTTTTAACACGTTTTACTATTGTTCAAAACTGTCGGTGCGTGTACCAGCAGGGTTTTTACCCGAAAGAAAAACAGTTACCGAATCCCCTTTTGAAACAGAGCTTCTTGGCCCCGGCACTACCTTTATAACGTAGGAGGCGTTTTCATCAGTAACAGACGCATCCGTTTTAATTTCGCCAATGAGTAGTTCATTAGAGTCCAAATATAAAGAATACTCTCCAAAAGTCATGTATCTACCTCCCGTTATAAACGTAGGAACTTCCCTTTCATTAATTTCTCTTTTGGCAATCACTAAGCGTATCTGACTGCCTTCTCGCACCATTACCCCATCGCCTAATTTTTTATAAACGTCTTCATTACCAACTATTACTTGTAAAATTGTTCCATCCGAAAGATTTGGGTCAGCGATGGTATCAATTTTACCAATTTTTATTTTAGTCATATTCAACAATTCAATGTAAGAGTCCACTTGGTCATTCCC
>JANMYC010001254.1:0-8161 GCA_031381715.1 Saprospiraceae bacterium | reverse complement strand
GATTTGAGTTTCACAGTTGGTGGCAACAAACAACTTTACACAGTTGACAATACAGTAAATAAAGGTCTGGGATTATCAAGCCCGACACGTTTCAAGCCGGGTGGTTTTGGATTTGCTCACGCAGTAGGTAACTTAGATGTTTCAAAAGCGATTACAGACAAATTCAATCTTGCATTCGGTGCAGAAGCGCGCACTGAAACATATACAATTGTAGCAGGTGATACGGCTTCTTATAAAAGTGAAGGAGCTAACTCTTTCCCTGGTATTGATGCCGTAAATGCGGGTTCAAACTCTCGTTTCAACATTGGTGCTTATTTGGATTTGAGCTACGATTTTACAAAGGATTTCTTAATAAACGGTACTATTCGTACAGAAAAGTATAGCGATTTCGGTAATGCAACGGTTTGGAAAGTATCTTCTCGTTACAAATTAGCTGAAGATAAGGTAGTTATCAGAGGTTCAGCCTCTTCTGGTTTCCGTGCACCATCTTTGCACCAAATCTATGCACAATCTACACAAGCAGCCTTTGCGGGTGGTACTATTCAATTATCAGGTTTGTTTAATAATAGAAGCAAGCAAGCCAGAGCTTTGGGTATTCCAAATTTGACACCTGAAAAATCAACGAATATCACGCTTGGTGTAGGTCTAAATCCAAGTAAGAACCTAAGCATTTCATTGGATTACTTCAGCATCAACGTTAAAGACCGTATTGTATATAGTTCTTCAATTACTACCAATGATAGATTATTAGCAAAACCAGTTACTGAATTAGGTCGTATTTTGAAAGGAACTGCGGTAGGAGCGGAGAATTTTGATTTAAAAAGTGTACAGTTCTTCGTAAATGGTATCGAAACCAATACTTCTGGTTTGGATTACGTAGTTTCTTACAGAAATATTGACTTAGGCAGCGGAAAATTGAATCTAAATTTGGCGGGTAATTTCATCTTAAATAATGAAATAGTGGGAGCACCTACTGAACCAAAGCCCATTAAAGATGCAGGTTCAAGTATATTGAATACTCAAATTCGCTCACTTTTAACAGAAAGTCGTCCTAACTACAAATCAATTTTAGGTTTAGATTATAGCGTTGGCAAATGGGCGTTCAACTTGAATAATACACTATTCGGTAAAACTGCTTTCCAAGATTTGGATAATGGCGGTGGCGATATGGAGAACTTGAAAGCCGAGTTCAAGCCAGCTGTTGTTACGGATTTAAGCATTAGTTATAACTTCAGCAGCAAAGTATCTTTGACGCTTAATGCCAATAACATCCTTAATGTAGTGCCAAAATGGGATTTAGTGGCTTTAAATGCTAAAGGTGAAGCAGCAATCAAAGATCCAGCTAACAAGAGCTTAATTCGTGGTTTCTTAGGATTCAGTGGTCGTTATGACATCTTAGGTTATAACGGTTCTCAATTCAGCCAATTAGGTACTGTTTTGAATAGTCAATTGACTATCAAATTCTAATAAAACAAAACGAGTCTCTTTAAATTACAAGAACGGCTGCCTGTGTACAGGCAGCCGTTTCTACTATAGCGCGGAACTCATTTCCGCTGTTACACAAGCATATATTTCTTTCTTTACGCCTAATTAAATACCCCTAAAAGTATAAAAATACTGAGGGGGGTAAAAAATATTTGTATAAAATGTTGAAAAGTAACAACTTGAACCAACCAAATTCAGAACTGCTGCGTATGTACTATTGAAGAGCTTTGAAACCGCTTTTCAAATTCCAAGGTTTAGTTAACGTTTTTTCATACATTCTAGTTTGAGGCACTTTGTATCTGCAAAGTGCTTTTTTTTATTTTAAATAAAAAAAGTGAAAAATATCCAATAGGCACTTTTCACTTTTCCCCCGAGTACTCGGGGTCACTTTTCACTTAAATTTACGCTCTAATCGCCTCCACTGGATCCATTTTTGAAGCTTGAAGAGCTGGGATGAAACCGGCTATTACACCAGCGATAACTGCCATAATGAGTGTAACAATCATATTATTGAATGAAACGTACATTTCAAAATCACTGATGGCTGAGAAACCTTTAAGCGTCAACCACACCAAAATCAAACCCATAACACCACCTATTACGCAAAGTACGATTGATTCTATTAAAAACTCCAAGAGGATAACCCATTGCTTAGCACCCAGTGCTTTTTTAATGCCAATGACATTCGTCCGCTCTTTGACGGATACAAACATGATATTTGCCACGCTGAAAATACCCACCAACAGGGCAAAACCGCCAATCACATACCCTGCACCATTCAATGCAGAGAAAACAGCATTAATGCCTTCTGAAAACATGGAAGAAGAATTGAGGGCAAAATTATTATCTTCACGTGGCTTGAGGTAGCGCAATTTGCGCATATTAATGACAATGTCATCTTTCATTTGGGTTTCAGATACGCCATCATTGGCTTTTATTTGAAGGTTGCCCGCCCACGCAAAATTAGATTTAGTATTCACCATCGCCCGCGCTAACTCAAATGAAATCATCACAGCATTATCGTAATTATACACTTTTATCAAGTCTTTTCCCGATTCTTTTAAAACACCTATGACCGTCATATCTCGACCATAAAGCTTTACCTCACGTCCAATGGGGTCTTTATCACCAAACAGCTCTTGTGCCACTTTATAGCCCAATATAACCCTATTCAAGCCCATGCTGTATTCGGTAGGTGAAAAGAAACGCCCCGCTTCGTATTCTAATTTGTGAAACTCGTCATATTCGCCCGTTATAGCTACACACAAAGTTCTTTCAACACTATTATTACCATATTTTACGGTTTTCATACCCGTAAAAAAAGAGTAAGTGACCAACTTCGCCGTAGTGAGATTTTCGGTTAAAGCTTTGTACTCCCTAAAACCGGGCACAGGGCGACGATTGTATTTCCAATAGTTTTGATTGGGGTCTTCGTTCCAAGGCATTTTTGAAACAAAAACGACATCATTACCGAGTTTATCGAAACTACGGCGCACATTATCTTCAAGCGAATTAATGGCGCTTTTTACGGCTATTATACAGAATATGCCAATCATAATACCCAATAAGGATAAAAAACTGCGCAGCTTATTGGCTGTTAATTGTTGAAAAGCCTGTAAAAAACTTTCTTTTAAAACATACATGATGTCAGATTTTTTATTGTCCTCTAAAGCGGATACCCCTCAGTAAGTAGGTAATCTTAAATAATCGACAATTCTCAAATTCGCCCCCATACCCCCAAAGGGGGATTATCCCGAGCACTCGGGAGTAAAAAAAGCATATTTTTCACCTTTTTTGAGGTGAAATCCCCCTTTGGGGGTATGGGGGCAAACTTGAGAATTGTCGATTATTTAAGTCATTCTACTTATTTTACTACAAGTCACTCAAAAATAAAATAAACTTGAAGGATACAAGAAACTTATAGATGAATGATGCGTTTTTATCTGCAAAACTGTTCAAAATTGTTTTATTTTTTTAAAAATAGGTAACGGAAACTCATCTAAGCAGTCTGATACTGAGGGGGTATTTAATATTAATTTTGTATTTTGTAAAACATTTTTATAAAAAACGATATTCTATATTGCAATCTTCCCTTTAAAATAATGTACTTTTGCATTCGATTTTACACAAAATTGTGTAAGTCGTTGATAATCAAACTGATATAAAAGAAATAATAAATAGACGATGAGGACAAAACTCTCTAATTTTAATTTTGAACTGGATAAAAAACACATTGCACAGTATCCTTCACCCAATCGTGATGAAAGCCGTATGATGGTTCTTCATAGAGACACGGGCAAAATTGAGCATAAAATCTTTAAAGATATGCTTGGTTACTTTGATGATGGAGATGTGATGATGTTCAATAATACGCGTGTATTTCCTGCACGTCTTTTTGGAAAGAAAGAAAAGACGGGCTCGTTAATTGAAGTATTTTTGCTGCGTGAGTTGAACCATGAAGCCCGTTTGTGGGACGTATTGGTTGACCCAGCTCGAAAAATTCGGGTGGGCAACAAATTGTATTTTGAAGATAAGAAAGGTAACGAAGTTTTGGTAGCTGAGGTTGTGGATAACACCACTTCAAGAGGTCGTACTATCCGCTTTTTATACGATGGAAATGAGGAAGAATTTCAAAGAGATTTATCACATTTGGGCAACACGCCGCTTCCGAAGTACATTGGTCGTGAGCCGGATGAAACCGATAAAGAGCGTTACCAAACTGTTTTTGCAAAGGAAAATGGCGCAGTAGCGGCTCCAACGGCAGGTTTGCATTTCAGTCGTGAATTAATGAAGCGACTTGAATTAAAAGGTGTTAATTTTGCAGAAGTTACCCTCCATATTGGCTTAGGAACTTTCCGTCAAATAGATGTAGAGGATCTTTCAAAGCATAAAATGGAAGCTGAATACTTCAAGATTACGGATAAGGCAGTGGATGTAGTGAATGCTGCAAAAGAGAAGCACACAAAAATATGTGCGGTGGGTACAACCGTAATGAGAACTGTAGAATCTTCGGTGACTTCTACTGGTCTTTTGAAAGCCGCTGAGGGATGGACGAATAAGTTTATTTATCCTCCTTACGATTTCAGTGTGGCAAACGCCATGATTACGAATTTTCACTTACCAAAATCGAGTTTATTGATTATGGTAGCGGCATTTGGCGGTTATGAGTTAGTGATGGAGGCTTATGAGCAAGCCATGAAAGAAGGTTATCGCTTTTATAGTTATGGCGATGCTATGCTCATCCTTTAATTTGGAATGTGAATTTAATTCATATTTAAGTTTTTAATGTTGTTTTTTAGTCGGAAGAGCGGGTTCTATGATCTCCGCTTTTTTGATTTCTACGAATATCCTTAAATAATCATGATAGAATTGCTATAACAAAGTGACTTTTACAAACGTTAGAGTCCTATATTCGGACTTAATTTATGAAGTTGACTATGATAAGTAGTTGGGCTAAAATAAACACTGCTATCTTTTTAAGTCGGTTCTATAAAATGTAAAAAATACTCCGCTCCGCACCGCATTTTTTTCATTTTACAGCCTGACGATAGCAGCGTTTATTTCTTTACGCCTACTTAGATTATAAATTCTTTAAATTTTATTGTGCTCAATTTTGAAGTTGTTAAATCTATTTTTTACTTTTGCAACTTGTATTTTTTATATTTTTTAAAACGTTTAAAAAAATAAATAATATTTTTTAAAACGCCTTTTTCGTAAAATTAAATTTGTTTTAATATGTATTGGACTATTGAATTAGCCTCATCTCTTGAAGAAGCACCGTGGCCAGCAACGCGCGACGAACTGATTGACTTTGCAATCCGCTCGGGCGCACCTATAGAAGTTATCGAAAATTTGCAAGAAATTGATGACGAAAGCGAAATGTACGAAGGTATCGAAGACATTTGGCCTGATTATCCTCGTAAAGACGACTTCTTTTTCAATGAAGACGAATATTGACTAAAAAGAAAGCCATCATTGCCGATTCGAAAACGACTCAAGGCGGTGAAGGCAATCCTTAGGATTAAATATTTAGGAAAAGTCTCGTAACGCATTGTGTTACGAGACTTTTTTCTTTGAATAACCTTTAGAAGCTGTTTTAAATGGGGTTTATACTGAGGGGTAGCGATTACGTTAAAGAAACTTTAAATCCCTGAAATACGCGTAAGTAGTTTCGCTAAAATTCGCATTTTTTTAAACGCCTAATAAAAAATTACTCGTTCATCTTTTTTAAAACGATTGGTTCATCCAATTTGGCAGCTATTTGAGCAAAAAGTTCTTTTAATTGCTCATAATATTTAGCTTCGAAGGCTGTTTTACGAATTTGTATTTTAAATCTTATATTTATTTTAGTTTCAGACTGCGTAGTAGAATAATGAAAACTTGCCTCTCCACCTTGGAAAACATTGCTGATATTTTTAGGTATTTCATCTATTTTATACCCCTTAGGCAAATCCAAAGTAAGCGTATAGTTTTCGGTGGATGGAAAAGGAAATTCGATGGGATATGTCCTACTTGGAGATTTCAAAGGATTAATTTCCCAATCGGAATGTAAAACGGGTTTAAAATAAATAAATGCGCCATTGCTTTGGGCTGCATTGGGAATGTGTAGAGTTACTGTTTCTTTTAATGGTAAATCTACTTTTTCAAGATTTTCTACTTGTGAGGAATCAATCACCCATTCAGATTTCTTCTTGAAAACTATTTCTTTACTTTTTGAATCTGCCTTAAATAGAGCATTGCGTTCTATAAGAGCTTCGTGGTTTTTGAATTGATAATTGATTGTACCTTTACAATCTCCTTTTTCATCAAGTGACATTTGAGCTAAGGTTGTTTTTTCACTCGTTGGAGCGACAATATTTATCCATTTACTCTCTTTTTTCTTCAAAAGCCATCCACTTTCATTTAAATCATCCACGCTTAAAGTACCTATTGGGCGTAATACATTGCCTGCATCCAATAAAATGAATGAATTATTTCCTTTATCTGCATGAACTATTACCTGATTGTATTGATCTATTAACGGAAATGGTTTATATACTTTTTCGTGCTTTCGAGTACTTAACAATACTGGATTGGCTTCAATTCCTGCTTCACGAAGCAAGGCGATGAGCAATAAATTTAAATCCGCACTATTGCCTTTACTGATAGCTAAAAGCTCATTTCCTGATTTTTGAGACCAACAGGAGTAACTATTATTCCATGAAAAATTTTGATTGACCCAGTCATATAGCACTTTAATTTTACCCTCTGCGGAATCTGTAGGATTGATAAGGGATTTTACCTTTTCCCACACTTTGCTGTATTGCGATTTTTTCAAGTATCTTCTACCCAAATCCTCATTATCTAACAACTTTTCCGATGTTTTTTCCCAATCAGGCAAAATTTGCTCCTTCACTCCATTTGGAAGGTAATTTGCTGCTAACTGAAATCGGACGCGGGTCAAATAGTTTTCCAGCGTTGAAACGTATGATGCATCATGTATTGCGGGTAAATTATTGACGTAAAAACTGACAATCGTTTTGATTGGCTTCTCTGTGGTGTAAATAGGTTTGGTGGATTCGGGTATGTTTTCACCTTGAAACAAGAACCTATATTCAAATCTTGATTCGATATTCAAGTTTAAAACACTGGCTCTTGTGGGGATTTTTTCTTGAAAATACCACTCATGAAGCTCTAAAAGGTTGCTTGAAGTCAATTCGTATTCATATTCAATGATACATCCTTCTTCTGCATTCGGAAATGCAAATTTTAGAACCGACCAATTTTCATTGAATTTTTCAGTAAAAACAGATTTAGTATCTACGGGGATTTTTTTACCCGCTTTTGTAATGGTTTGAGCCCTTAGGAATTTCACAAACTCACTATCATTTTTTCTATAAAAAGGGATTTCGATATTGGCTTCGCTCAAACCCGATTTTTTAAAAATCTTGATTCTTTTATGAACACGAAGTTCAAAACCTAATCGGCTTCCACTTATCTCGGTCATCATTAAATGACCAAAGTGCCCAATTACGCCGGCAGCAGCAGTGGTATCATCTGGCCAAGAAGTCATACGTAAATCATCACCAAAGTTTTTATCCCACACCATTTCAGGCAGACTATTTTGAGAATGGCTTTGGATTGATAAAAAAAGCAGAAAAAAAGAAGGGAAAAGTGATTTGAGAAACGTCATGATTTTGAGTGATTTGAAAATGAGTAATATGGATACGTCGAAATATGAATTAAAGAAAAAATTAAGCCATAATTATAAGAAGTAGTGCCCCTTTTAATGATTCTAAGAGTATGTTTCAGCTAACGCTTTCAGAACATTTAATGTTACATGGGAATCAAAATTTTAATAAAATCCCATAAGGATTGCTTTTATACTGAGGGGGCTATTAAATATTTTCTAATTTTGATGTTTTACGATTTCATTAGAACAGTCCATTATGTCTATGTATTTTACATCCTTTTTTAAAACGCGAATGAATATGTTATGAGTAGTTATTCGATTTTAGTCATTTTGATTAGTCTTTCTGCTATTTTTGCCTACATCAATCATCGGTTTATCCAAAGCCATTCTCAAAATAGTCCGCCTGAAATGGTGTGGGATAAAAACTTTGGTGATGATTTACGTATGACTTCTTGGCCAGATGATACCACTGCTGCTGCCGGCGTAATTGGGCACTTTGGTCAT
>JANMYC010001251.1:0-1715 GCA_031381715.1 Saprospiraceae bacterium | reverse complement strand
GAACCTTTAGAATTTACCATTGTCAATACGCAATTGCAATCAAATATCATTATTGGTATTAACAAAAGTGCTTTGTTGATACCCCGAAATTACATGGATTTTGGTGGTAATGTGCAGATAAAAGGCCAAAAAGTGAAAGTGAAAGTCACGACCCAATTTGCCAGCAGTGATTGGGTTCAAGTACTGAGTGGTATAGATGAAAATACAGTTTTATCGAAATTGAAATAGTTATAAGAGTACACATCTTTGTATTTTAAAACGAATAATGACACAAAATTGACTCATAACAATTGTTTTATTAAAATATAAAATTGAATATTGTATTTGAATGCTTTTTCAATTTTACAACATTCAACTATTGCAAAATCTCAATTTATTCAGTGTTGTGGGAACATTCAATTAACTGGAAACCTCTATCTTTTAACTAAAAAACACTTTCCCCATGGCTTTTTTTACAAAATCCACGTTAGTCATCTTTTTCTCATTTTTCGCCCTTATTGCCTCGGCTCAATACAATTCTTTACGGGTTCAAGACCCTCGGCAAGGCTTCCGAACTGCCTCAAGCCCGATTGATTCGGCAGCGATTACCATCAAACCTAAAGGATTGTACGCGGAAGTGGGTCTTTACATGACTTACTCCTCGAAGACCACTTCTTTTACTTCCGTGAAGGATACGCTCGAAGTACAGCATTATTTCAACCTACCGAAAGACGTGATGGTAGTTGATTCATGGTTGTGGTTTCGGGATATTATCATTCGCGCAAAGTTGATTGACCGATGGACGGCATCGACTATTTACAACCAAATAGTGGGGCGGCGGTCTGACCCTTCCCTATTGATGAAAAACAGCGCAACGGACTATGAATTTCGCATTTTTCCGATGGCAGGCAATGAAACCCGCCGCATCAAACTCACTTTTCTGATTCCGATGCGTTGGCAAGGCACGCAGCCTTACATAGACTTACCGGCGAATTTGGCAACAGTATCCAACGTTTTACCAAAACTCAACGTGCGGGTATTTGACAATGCAGAATGGAAAAATCCTCGATTGATGGAGTTTCCTAACCTCAAGTTTGAGGAACAAAAGGACTCTTTGGGTACATCTTTGGGCGTTTGGACGGATTTGACCACAATCAAATCTAACGGTAAATTGCGTATTGCATTTGATTCTCCAGTTAAAAATGGCGTTTTTGCTTCTCGCTACTCTACTGCCGTGAATGAAGGTGTATATCAAGTACTTTTATTTCCGAATGAAATATCGGACATCACAACCAATAACCGCAAACTGTTGGTCGCCGTAGATTACAATGCGAGCAATACCAATATCCAGCCCGCTACCTTGTTAAATCAAGTGAAAGATAATTTGCGCAACACGCTTGGGCTAAAAGATTCTTTTAATTTGATATTCAGCAAGTTAAACCCGACTCCCCTCAGTAATTCGTGGTTTTCTGCGACAAAATTGGATTCAGTTTTCACCGCTTTGGGGACGAACCCCATCTCAAATATCAGCAATTTACCAACGCTTCTATCCAAAAGTATTGAACATTTAAAGAAAAATAGCGGCGGCAAGTTAGTGCTTTTTTCGAGTGATGCCAGCTTCATGAATTTCACAGCGGCAAATGAATTAATTGACTAATTGAAAAAAATAGCCACTCCGTTGCCTCAAATCAATGTCTTGGACTTTAGCAATATGCATCACTCGGGTATGTCTATCG
>JANMYC010000838.1:0-2062 GCA_031381715.1 Saprospiraceae bacterium | reverse complement strand
TTTCTGCCCCACGCCATTGGTACAAACTCTCTTGTGGGAAGTGAGGCGTCTAAGATGCCCCAATCATAAAACCAGCTGACGTTCAGTAAGCCTACTGTAATATTATTCTGCTCACCTGCACCCTTTTTTTTTGACGTTTTTAATAGGGAGTACACGAATAAAAGAAACTTTATCCCGCAAAACATTAGCAAGATTGACATTCAAATCGCTTACCGAAGCGATATAGCTAAAACCCTCACCTGCGCCATTCGTGCTATCTGCCAAAGTCGCCATAAAACCTTGCTTCAAAGTGATGGACTTAATACCATCATTGAGACCATTTGGCACGTTCTCACCCACATAGATTGTAGGCGCAACGCAAGTGCCTGAACTACCCTGTTGATTAACATTTGAATAAATAGTCAATTGAGCATTCAATAGACAGCAAGTCAAAAATGCCCACCCAAAAATGAAATACCTTTTCATAAGTTTATGATTAAAATGTGAAAGATTGAGGGAGTGTACTCCCTCAGTATTTTGTTCATCAATGACCACCAGTATTTGTCGCGTTTTTAAAAGCGGCTTGCATTTCTTTTACTTTTTCGGGATTGTCCTTGGCAATATTTACTTTTTGGGCTGGATCACTTTTAACATTGTATAATTGTATTTCTGCGTCAACACCGACTTCAATATTCACGTCTTTATTCATCGCATTGCCTTTGTAAGCTGGAATAAAAGCATAATCGCCTTGCCGAAATGCCAAACGCCCCATTGCTTCCACAACCAACTCACTCCTACCCTTTTCTGACTTACCTAAAAAGGCATCTAAGATATTTTGACTGTCTTTTCCTTTCGGTTCTGCTGAAATTAATTGCGCAAACGACGCCATAAAATCAACTTGGCACACCATTGCATCCGATACTTTTGGTTTTATTTGACCTTTCCAATAAACCATAAATGGCACTTTCGTTCCTGCTTCAAATAGGCTGTATTTGCCGCCACGCAGTCCACCAAAAGGGTCATGATTGCCCGTTTTTTCTACTGCTTCATCGTAGTAACCGTCATTTAAAACGGGACCATTATCACTTGAAAGAATGATGAGCGTATTTTTTAATAAACCTTGTTTTTCTAATTTATCCATCAATTGACCGACACACCAATCGGCTTCTAAAATAGCATCACCCCGAACACCTAAGCCCGATTTACCCGCAAAACGCGCGTGTGGTACACGGGGAACGTGCGGCTGGTGCAAGGCATAGTATAGAAAAAAAGGTTTTTTAGTCTTTTTAGGTAAATTATTATCAATAAAACCCAATGTTTTGCCCAAAAATTCATCTGCCATATCTTCATCTGTCCACAACGCCGTTTTGCCACCCGTCATAAATCCGATGCGCGGCACACCGTTATGAACGCTGTTGTTGTGCCCATGATGCCATTTGAGTTTTGTCATCAATTCTGGATTGGAAATTGCCGTGGGTACACCGTCGAAGTTTTTGTCATAATTCACAAAAAGAGAATCGTTGCTTTTTAAGCCTTTGACGCGTCGGTTTTCGACATAAACGGTTGGTACACGGTCATTAGTTGCTGCCATGATATAGGAGTAATCAAAGCCTAAATCGTTCGGTGTTTCCGAAATTTCTTTATTCCAATTAATGCTTCCATCGCCTAAACCCAAATGCCATTTGCCCACAATACCCGTGTTATATCCTTTCTTTTTGAACATATCAGCAAGCGTAGTAGAAGCCGTATCAATCAACATCGGTGCGTCGCCCGGTAGGATTTGCGCCCGTTTATTGCGCCATGGATACATGCCTGTGAGCATAGCAAAACGGCTCGGTGTACACGTAGCAGAGGTTGCATAGCCATTAGTGAAACGCACCCCTCCGTTTGCTAATTTATCAATATTGGGTGTTTTTAAAACTCCTTTTTTATAGGCACTCACGTCGCCACGCCCCAGATCATCCGCAATAATGACGATGACATTCGGAAAGGATTGTTTTTGAGCGCAAACAGTCTGCACAATAAATAATAAAGCAATGAGGGTATTTTTCATTTCTAAAGCAATCTAATTCAAGTAATATTA
>JANMYC010001206.1:0-1756 GCA_031381715.1 Saprospiraceae bacterium | reverse complement strand
GATGTGGAAGGTACTGTTCAGCAGTTGATTACGTCTTTGGATTACTCAAACTATATTGGTCGTATTGCCGTTGGTCGTTTACGCCGCGGTGTTTTACGCCCTAATATGAATGTATCATTGGTAAAAAGAGATGGTACTATTCAAAAAAGCCGCATCAAAGAACTCTATACGTTCGAAGGAATGGGTAAAGTGAAAACGGATTCAGTACAAGCGGGTGACATTTGTGCGATTGTCGGTTTGGATGGTTTTGAAATTGGTGACTGCGTTGCTGATTACGAAAATCCAGAAGGATTGCCAACTATCACAATTGACGAGCCGACGATGAGTATGACATTTACTATCAACGACTCACCGTTCTTTGGTCAAGAAGGTAAATTCGTAACCAGCCGTCACGTAAAAGACCGTTTGGCAAAGGAATTGGAGAAAAACTTGGCTCTACGGGTTGAAGAAACGGGCGCTGCCGATACTTTCAGAGTTTACGGACGTGGTGTACTGCATTTATCAGTTTTAATTGAAACAATGCGCCGCGAAGGTTATGAATTACAAATTGGTCAACCACAAGTTATCCAAAAAGTAATTGATGGTGTAAAGAGTGAGCCAGTTGAAGAATTGAACATCGACGTTCCAGAAGATAAAAGTGGTACTGTAATCGATTTAGTAACACGCCGTAAAGGTCAGATGCTTTCAATGGAACCGAAAGGTGAGCGTATGATTATGAAATTTGAGATTCCATCTCGTGGCATTATCGGTATGCGTTCTACATTATTGACAATGTGTCAAGGTGAAATCGTTATGACACATCGCTTCCTTGAATTCCAACCTTATAAAGGTGAAATTCAAGGTCGTCAAAATGGTTCAATGATTTCAAAAGAAGCTGGTGAAGCGATTCCTTTCTCTATCAATAATTTGCAAGATCGTGGTACATTCTTCATAGATGCTGGTGAAAGAGTCTACATGGGTATGGTTATCGGTGAAAACAATCGCCCAGGTGATATGATTGTCAACGTAACGTTGACTAAAAAATTGACAAACATGCGTGCAAGTGGTAGTGATGAAAAAACACGCTTGATTCCACCTAAAAAATTCACTCTGGAGGAAGCACTCGAATACATCCAAGAAGACGAATTGGTAGAGGTAACACCTAAATCGATCCGCCTCCGCAAAATGCTTTTAGAAGAATCTGACCGCAAACGTGGTGCAAAATATTCTGAAATGATGGCGTAATGAATTGATTTTAAATCAGTTATGATATACAAAAACGAGTCTTAGATTGTAATGGTCTAAGGCTCGTTTTGTGTTTGTATAAAACGGAACGCTCGTGGATAAAGGTTCACTTCTCAGCAAGTAAGAGGTATTGCTGACTGTTGGGCTTAACAAATATTATGGTACAATAAGGGTAAAAATGATTTTTAAGTGTTATAGTTATATTTTCATTTATTACATTTGTATTTTAACAACTTTAAATAAGGGAATAAAAATACTAAATTTTACAATTATGAAATTCGATTTTAATTCAAAATATTTTTTTCCTACAGTAGCTGTCCTATCGACAATATTCACATTCATCATTTCTTATATTATCACTACAGGAAATTGGTGGTTATCTGCTTTTGTAACGGTTTTAGTGGCAGTGATGAATATAATAATTATATGGTTGACGAAGGAAACAAGCAATAATGCCGTAAGAATTAATTCTTTTTCTTTTGCCACTTTAGCTATTGCTGCCTATTTTGGATCTCAAAGCCTTTTTCAAAGC
>JANMYC010001194.1:0-1829 GCA_031381715.1 Saprospiraceae bacterium | reverse complement strand
ACCGAAAATCTCGAATTGCCTTGTCATTTTAAAGTAGATGGTCAATTGCAAATCGTAACTTTGGGTATGTCATTGAGGATTATGTGGCACATTTGAAGCATCATTTGGGGCAGATTAGTGACGAGTAGGGATTTTTAGAATATCACTAAAATGGATGAATTGATACTTTTAATCGAAGATTATTTATTTTATGTAAAAACTGTTGCTCAAATATTTTCAGAGGAATTTGATGTTGAAATATCCGATATTATATGGGAACGGAATAAAAAAATACCATTTAAAGGAGCTATCAAACATAAGAAAATAATTCACTATTCTTTTCATGGGATTGGTTTAGCCGCAAAGTATAAAAAGAAAAATATTGATTTTGATTTTTACTCTGATAGAGATAAATGTAATATTGACGGTTTTGATAGTTGGAGATTGAGGAACTTTGCCGAAAATGATAGGGTAAAATATTCTCAATTTTTGAATCAAAGTAAAATCGAAGAAGGCTTAAAATTATTAAAAGAGTCGGGTTTAATAGTTAAACCGCAGGCAGACACAAGTACGAGTCTTTGGATTTTAAACAAACCTAATATTTGTGTTTAACTATTTGATTACCAATAAATTATCAACATAAAAATATGTCAAAGAAAGTCGTACTCGCTTATTCGGGAGGTTTGGATACCTCATTTTGTGTGAAATATCTCACTATTGATAAAGGTTATGAAGTGCACTGTGTTATCGTCAACACGGGCGGTTTCGGTGCAGAAGAATTGGAAGTGATAGAGAAAAAAGCCTATAGGATGGGCGCAAATTCTTTCACTGCCGTGGATGCTATCCAAGAATTTTATGACGAATGTATCAAATACCTCGTTTTTGGCAATATACTGAGGGGTAATGTTTATCCGCTTTCAGTATCAGCTGAGCGTATGTTTCAAGCTTTAGCGGTGATTCGTTATGCTACTAAAATTGGGGCTAATGCAGTGGCGCATGGTTCAACGGGTGCCGGCAATGATCAAGTGCGTTTTGACTTGGTTTTCAATACTTTAGGTGATAATCTTGAAATTATTACACCTATTCGTGACCTCCGTTTGAGCCGTCAAGAAGAGATTGAATATTTGAAAAAACATGGTATTGAAATGAGCTGGGAAAAGGCTCAATATTCCATCAATAAAGGAATTTGGGGTACAAGTGTTGGTGGAAAAGAGACTTTGACGAGTGATAAAGCCCTTCCTGATTCCGCTTATCCTTCACAATTGAAGGAAACTACCCCATCAGTAGTGACGCTTAATTTTGAAAAAGGCGAGTTGGTAGGCATCAATGGTGAAATTTTCAATCATCCAAGCGAAGCCATTTTGAAATTAGAAAGCATGGCAACACCTTATGCGATTGGTCGTGATATTCATGTAGGTGATACGATAATTGGCATCAAAGGTCGTGTAGGATTTGAAGCTGCTTCGGCTTTAATTACAGTTAAAGCACATCATTTACTTGAAAAACACACGTTGACCAAATGGCAACTCTATTGGAAAGAGCAATTGGCTAACTGGTACGGTATGTTTCTCCACGAAGCGCAATTCCTTGACCCAGTAATGCGTAATATTGAAACATTTTTGACTGATACGCAAGGTCGTGTAACGGGCGAGGTGTATGTTAATTTATTGCCTTACCGCTTTGAGTTACAAGGTATTAAATCTGAATTTGATTTGATGAACTCTGGCTTCGGTACTTACGGTGAAATGAACAATGCATGGACAGGCGATGATGTAAAAGGTTTTACAAAAATATTAGGCAATCAAGGTCAAATTTGGCATTTGATGAGCAAAAAACAGGAGGAAAAAGCG
>JANMYC010000259.1:0-2161 GCA_031381715.1 Saprospiraceae bacterium | reverse complement strand
TTGGTTTTAACATCAACATTATCTAAAACATTCTTAATTCGAGCCTTGTGAGTAGAATAAACTTGAAGTTTGGCTTCTAATTGCTGCATAAAGTCAGCATTAGATTCCAAAGTTTTCAATTTGGCATCAACAACAGATTTTTTGACCGCTTCGGGTAAGTCATTGTTTGACAACATTGCAGTTGTTACAGGGTCTTCTGGTGTTAAAAACCAAGATTTGACCCATTTGACAGATTCATCAATGAATTCTTTGGGAAAATTTTTTACTTCCTTATTATTCATAAGGATACCGAGAACATAAGCCCCCGCAGTTTCTAAAATTGCCATGAATTTTTGTTTAAAAAATGAAAAATTTATTAATATTAAATACTTACGCCTACATATCTAATCTCTCTTTCAAAAAAATAGTATATGGATGTTCTACACCAAAATTTTTGAAACAAGTTTGATACGCAGCTTGCCACAAAGCCTTTGCTTTCATATTTTGTCCAACTTGACGAAAAAGAATAGCCAGATTATTTTGACAAACCGCAACGGTTGAGTGTTCTAACCCAAAGTTTTTTATAGTATTTTCCAATGCCGCTTCTAAAAGAGTAATGGCATAGTTGTAATTGCCTAAACCTTGATATGCGAGTGCCAAATTAGCTTGGGTAATCCCAACGTTTGGATGTTCAGAACCAAAATTTTTAAAATCATTTATTAAAGCCGCTTTTAGAAGTGTAATTGCACCATTATAATTGCCTAAACTTTCATAGACAAGTGCCAAGTTTGATTGACTGATAGCAACGTTTGGATGTTCAGTACCAAAATGTTCTAAATCACTTGCCAATGCCATTTCTAAAAGTGGTGAAGCACGAGCGTAATTGCCTAAATTGCGGTAAATATCTCCCAAGTTGGATTGATAAACCGCAATTTTTGGATGATTTGCTCCGAAATGTTTTAAATTACTTGCCAATGCCGTTTCTAAAAGTGATGCAGCACGTTCATAATCACCTAAATTACTATACACATTTGCTAAATTTGCTTGACAATTGGCAACTCTTGGATTCTCTGAGCCAAAGTTTTTTAAATCACTCGCTAAAGCTGTTTCTAAAAGAGCAGTGGCATCTTCATATTTACTTAATTCACGATACAAATTTGCTAAATTTGATTGAAAGCGGGCAATCATTTCATGGTTTTCATCAAAAATGGTTGTTGCTTTTTTTAAAGCACGTTCTTTATATTGAGCAGCTTTATCGTAGAAACCCAGATTTTCCTCTAAACTTCCCAAACTGTCAAGTAATTCAGATAAACCTTCTGAATTTTCCTCGAAGAATAAATAATTCAGGCGTTTCGCAAGAATTTTATATCTGTTTTTTTTAAGAAAGTCATGTTTTGGATTGGAACTATCGTAATCTATGAAATCTGATACAGATACAATATAGCTTTCTGAAAATTCGACATTTACTTCCAAATGCTTAACCACCACATCCCCAATCAAAGGGTGCATCTTAAAATAAGGCTTCTGTCCTTCCGCTTGCTCTTTTTGTAGCCAACCCCGTTCAATCAAAGCATCTAAAGGGGCAACCGCATCAGGAATATTAAAAAAAGCAAAATGCGCTTTCAAAAAATCCAAATCAAAAGGCGTGGCAACGGGCAATAATGCCATTGCTTTGAGTAGGTGTTTAGAATTGTCATCCAACCCTTTTACTTGACAGAAAATCAACCAAATATAATCTTCGATTTTCGCTTTTTTAAGATTGGTCGCGACCACAGAGCCGTGTTTGCCTGTGGGAATAGGGGCTTCATTGAGCGATTGGTGGTGAATAAATTGGGTCTCAATCATCCTTTGCAAATCGGCGAAGGAGATACCTGTGCTTGCCCCCGCTTTTGCCACCAATTCAATCAATAAAGTATGGTAAAACAGCTTGGATAATAGGTTTTTTATCGCTTCGTCATCGGCAGATACTGAGGGGTGCAGTTTTCTAAACAAAGCAACGGCTTCGTCTTCGGGCAAACTATCCACTTCAACGGTTGCCCATTCGGACGGTTGGCTGCGGGAGGTAATGAGGAAATGACAGTTGGCGGTATCAAACCAATTTTTATAGTGGTCTAAATCGGCTAAGTCATTCGCATTGTCAATCACGACTAAGGTATGCGCCAACAGATTCAATTGATGAAAC
>JANMYC010001127.1:0-3865 GCA_031381715.1 Saprospiraceae bacterium | reverse complement strand
GAACGAAACTCCAATACTGAGGGGTTCCACTCAAGTGTAAACTGCAAAGCAGAAATTGTATCTTTAGTTTTCACGCGGATATCAGCACCAAAAACATCTCCTTTAGTGACACTCTTGCTGGGTGCAATAAAGGTTACCTGTGCAAAGGAAGGAATTACAAACGTAATAAAAAATAATGAAATGTAAAAACGCTTCATCGGTACATGGTTTTTGCGATGTTCATAGAATTTTTTTTAAGTTTGGCAAATTATTTACATGTCATGGTTATCATCAAAAAAAAATGATAGAAGCCTACTTAAAAAAAATGAAAGGAAACAATGGGAATTGTCAAAAACTTAAGCCAGACCCAATTTTCATAAAGAAAAAAAGGTACCATAGAAGAGAAATGTATTTCTATAAGAATGAAGTTTTGTAATCGGCACTATGCATTTTTATATCGGTTTAAATGCTTCTCACAAAGTTCATAGGATTCTGGTTTTTGGAATAAAAATCTTTATAAAAAGATAATATTCATTCTTTTCGGATACAAAGTTAATGTCTTTTATGATTACAAAGGTACTATAAATAGGGTATTTTTACAAACAAACAAAAATTTAACAGTTAACAGGTATATGTTTCATATTAATTATTTCACATATTAATACAAAAAAAATAGTCGGAAAAGGCATATTGCTTTCCGACTATTTAATATTTTAATAATATTTAAAACGTTTTAAATCAATTGATTATCATAAGCTAAACGAATGAGTGACGCTGTGCTGTTGACACCAATTTTACGCATAATATTCTTACGATGTACCGCCGCAGTTTGCTCGCTTATATAAAGCTCTTTTGCGATTGAACCATTATTTCTCGCTTGTGTGATGAGGCGAAGTACCTCAAGTTCTCTTTTTGTAAGGCTGAATTTCTTCTGAAAGATGTCTTCAAAGCTTGAAGTCTCAGATTGGTGGTTGGCAACGCTCACACCTTTTCCGATATAGACCTCACCATTGATAACCGTTTCGATGGCATCCAAAAGTTCATCCTTACCACAGTTTTTAAGAAGATATCCATCCACATTCATGTCAAATGCAGACTTAATAATTTTAGGGTCGTCGTACATTGTCAACACTAATATACGAGTACCTTTCAAACCTTTTTTCACTTCTTGCAATACTTCCAAACCGTTTTTAGCGGGAATATTGATATCTAGTAAGAGCAAATCTGGTTTGTCTCCTTTCAAGATGTTAAGAAGTTCATCACCTGTGTAAGCCACACCAGTGATATTGAAGTGATAAGCATCAGTAGATTGTAGAAGCAAACGAAGGCTTTCTACAAATAGTTGGTGGTCATCCGCGATGACAACATTTAGAATCTTATGTTCGCGCTTTTCGGTCATGGGAAAGCCCTTTTTTATTGTTTCGAAATAAATAAATTTGATTTTTTTTCAGAAAGAGCGTTTTTCAACACTCTGTAGGGTACTATTCAAAAACTAATCCAAAAATGGTAGATAGCAAATTTTAAAATTATATATTTATTAAAAACGGTTCACTTTTCAAGAAAAAAGCACCGTTTAATAATATTTTAAACCTTTTTAAGAGAATAATTTAATCCATTTCCCAATTCCAGTTAGATGGATTCTGCTCTCTGAAAGCCTGCTTTGTTGCTGCCCTCAACTTTTGTCTTTCCAAAACAGCTTTTGCTAAAGCCCTATGAGCAGGTTCTTCATTACCTGGCATAATAGCTTGTGCAATCTTATTTTCGGCAACGTCTAATCTGTAAAGTAAGCTCATCAAGAAGTCCATCCTATGCTCCATCATGTAAGCAATTGCATCAGATAAGTAATCGAGAAGCCCTTCTTCACTCAAAGGTTCATTGGGTACACTAAGCTCAAAATCGCTTAATATAAGTTGAGTTGTAGCGGTATTTGTTGTATTATTTGTCAAATCCTTTGTAGATATAAAAAAATTAGTACATCACAAAAGTAACCTTTTTTAAATAAAATCCATATTCTTTTTCTAAAAATTGTGGGAACGATGAAAAATAAAATTGATGGATTAGTCAGTACAATCGAACATATTAGTATATATTTTACTATATTTGACCCTTTTTTAACGTTCTATTAAATAAATTTTTATCCACCAACGTTATGACAACACCGTTTCATAAGCACATCAGTTGATTTTTTTCTCTCATCTTTCGGCTTGATTTTTGAAATATTTAAAATATTAAAATATCTTATTTTTAACACCCATATTCAAATGAAAAATGTGTTAATTCACTATTCAGAGAGTATGTAACTCTTTATTGCTTGAAACCAAATATTACCTATTTCGATTCAAATACTGTAGTTCAAAATAATAAGAGACGTACTTTTGTAGCTTCCACAATGTTTGTGGATATAAAAGGGTTTACTCCTTTAACCGAAAAGCTTTTACTATTTGGAACCGAAGGGGCTGAGGTTCTCTCAGAAATACTCGACGAGATTTTCGCACCTATGGTTGCTATTGTTGTTGAAAAAAAAGGTATTATTCCCCATTTTGCCGGAGATGCGTTTACCGCAATTTTTATAGATGATAAAGGTGAAGCTGTACTGGACGTGGCTTGGCGTATCAAGCAGCACTTTGATAATAAAGAATTATTCAGCACTCCTTTTGGCGATTTCGATATAAACGTCCGCATTGGACTCTCTTATGGTGTGGTGGAATGGGGTTTAGCAGATGAAAAATCTCATGCTTACTATTTTAAAGGAGCCGCCATTGAACGAGCAACTTTAGCTCAGCAACAAGCGCAATCAGGGCAAATTGTTTTTGATAAATGGCTGGGCGAAAGTATCAAAACTCTGAATATTGAGGCTTTGGATTCAGATAGTGAATTTGCCGTTTTAAATGCATACCACAAACACCCCCTCAGTATAGAGCACGAAAATGAGCGGCTTAGCTCTATGTTTCATGAAAACATTCCATTTATTCAAACTACACAACCTACTATCTATTCCACTAAAGGAGAATTCAGAGAGGTCATTGCCGTTTTTATATCTTTCACTAATGCTCTTGAATTTCGTGAATTAGAAGCCATCGCTAAAATTGTCTTAACAGAGTTTAAAAATTTCGGTGGTTATTTCAAAGAAATTGATTTCAGTGAAAAAAATGGGGTTATTGTAGGCATCTTTGGTGCACCTATCAGCTACGAAAACAATGCGCACCGCGCTTTAGAATGCGTTTTAGCCATAAAAGACAATATCAATCACCTCCATACCAAGCACCCTTTTCGCATTCGCGTGGGTATGACTGAGGGGGTCGCTTTCACAGGCATGATTGGCAGTAACTTGCGCAGCCAATATGCTGCGGTGGGCGATAAAGTCAATCTGGCGGCACGGCTCATGCAAAATGCCCAATGGGGAGAAATTTTAACGGATAAAAGCCTTTCACACTTAAAGTCATTTGAGTTCATAAAAAAAGGGACACTCTTATACAAAGGTATTTCCTCAGAAGTTGAAACATTTCAACTCATTAAAAAGAACCTCGAAGAAAAGCCTTTTTTCACGGGTAGTATGGTGGGAAGAAATGCTGAATTAGATAAATTATGTGCTTTTTCAAGTAAAATGATTGAAGCCCAGAAAGGCGGAGTGGCTTTCATTAATGGTGAAGCCGGAATAGGTAAAAGCCGACTCACTTACGAGCTGAGACAAAATATCGAAAAGAAAATGTCCGTCAATTGGGCTATTTGTCCCGTTGACCAGATATTAAAAAAGCCTTTTAACCCATTTATTTATTTTTTAAAACAGTATTTCGAGCAAGTTTCTAATGATCAATCATCTGAAAATATCCATAATTTCAAAGAAGTTTTCAATCATTTATTGGCTCAACTCCAAAATAATTTAGAG
>JANMYC010001033.1:0-1555 GCA_031381715.1 Saprospiraceae bacterium | reverse complement strand
CGGAATTAATATCAAAATCATAGCTGCCATTCACCCATTGCCACCGTGGTAAAACAGTGCGTTTTTGGTTAGTATTTTCATTGGGTTTTTCACCCCTCAGTATATCTAGCGGAATGTAATACATTTCAGTTGTACCGTTTTCATAAGTGACCACTACATCTAAAGGCATTGGCATTACACCCACTTTTTTAAGCACAACTTTAGTCCTTTTATCATTTTCATTGACTGAATAAACGGCATAATCAATCGTGTGCGTGGTATTGACGAAATATTCTTTGAACCAATCTAATTCTAAATCCGATACTTTTTCAAAGACTCGAATGCAATCATTGGCGTTCGGATGCTTGAATTTCCAGGTATCAAAATATTGTAAAAAGCCTTTATTAAAATTATTCTCTCCGATGATATATTTCACTTGCTGTAAAAAAGTAGCACCTTTTACATAAGAGCCAATACTAAAAGCTGTATTCGTTACAAAATGGTCAGAATGCATTGAAATTGCTTCCTCTCTACCCGATAATGCGAAACGGCAATAGCCTTGAACATCATTGTACATAGGGTCTTTTTCAGCTTTTTGACCCGGTATTAAGCCCAATCCTTTGAGATAATTCATAGTATAATTCGATGCAAAAGACGCAAAACCTTCGTCCATCCACGATACAAGGCTCTCATTTGAACCCAACATTCCTTGATACCATGAGTGAAATAGCTCATGTACGGATACACCAACAAGGCTTGAAAGAGGACGCTCGCCCGTAATCAATGTGGACATTGCGTATTCCATACCACCATCACCGCCTTGCACAAATGCAAAATCTGAGTATTGATATTGCCCATAATGGTCGCGGGCAAAGGAGAAAACTTTAGCCATTATGTCGGGTAATTGCTTCCAACTTTCCGTTTTTTCACTTGGGATATAGAAAAAATGCATCATAGTGCCATCATCTGCCTTTTTGGTGACGTGCTTATATTCGGTATCGGCTCCAAACATAAAATCATGCACATTTTCGGCTTTAAAATGCCATTTAAGTTTGCCATCCACGGGGTTGGGCGTCGCATTTTCAGCGTAACCTTTACCTATTTCAGTTGGATTTTGTAAAACGCCAGTCCCACCTAAAGTGAACTTTTGGTCAATATTAATGGTAACATCAAAATCACCCCAAATGCCGTAAAACTCTCTACCCACATAAGGGTTCGCGTGCCAACCTTGATAATCGTATTCACACATTTTAGGATACCATTGTGCCATCGAATAGTCAACTCCTTCGCGGCTATTGCGCCCGTTTCGGCGAATTTGGATGGGAACTTGCCCATCAAATTCACATTCAAACACGACTTTACTGAGGGGGGCAATTTTTTCGGGCAGCGTCACTTCTAAAATAGTTCCAACTGTTTCAAATTGACAAGGTTTGCCATTCATTGTCAATGATTTTATCTTTAAATAACCTATTTCATTCGGTTTTAACTTTGAAATTCGGTCTGTTACGCGAGGGTCGGGGTCTGAAATGGTTCTGCTTCTGATATCCATCGAACTGCCAGGCTGAAAAGCATTCAT
>JANMYC010001013.1:0-3220 GCA_031381715.1 Saprospiraceae bacterium | reverse complement strand
CCTTCCCACACGAAGCCCGTGAGTTTTGAGGTATCACTACGTAAAGTTCTATAAAAAACATTGTTGTTTATCGTGAAGTCAATATTTTTTGTAAAACCCAATTTCAAGGTGTTGTCAATGCCGTATTCGACGTTGCTTTTTGCGTTCCTATACGAGTTTTTGATAATATCACCCGGCACAAGTTCCGCATAAGACTGAAAAGGGTCGTCTTCACGACGAAAAAATAGGGAAAACAACCAATTATAGTTTTTCCAAAGATAATTGTAGTTCATTTCCGCGAGGGAAATAAACTCTGGTTTTAAGGTCGGATTGCCGATTGAATAACTCCTCGAATCCGCTTGACGAATGAAAGGCATAATTTGACGGAAATCGGGGCGATTGATTTTACGACTCAAATTGACTTGAAATTCTGATTTATCGGTCAATTTTTTTGAAATATAGATGCTTGGAAATACCGAACGCAACAAATCTTTGCTGTAATTATAGCCAAAATTGCCTTCACCGCCGAGTCGAGAAGTTGCATCAAATATAGATTGTTCATAACGCAAACCCACTTGATAACCGATGCCATGCCATTTGCTGGTGTAGGTCAAATACGCCGCATTGACGTTTTCATTAATCTTTAAATCCGTTGACTGGTCCACGATGCGTTTTCTGACGCCGTTGTTGAAAGCAGAATCCGCAAAAAAGCTTTGGTCGTTGGTGTTGTAATAACTTCTAACCCCCATTTCCCATTTTGTGGAGTCGTTGACGGGGTTTGTGTAGTCGAATTGAAAAGTGGTTTGACTGCCTAGCGTTTTTCCGTAATTGATTTGTTGGTTTGGATTAGTCGAATAAGGCGTTCCGTTTTTATAAAAATTATTGGTTGCCCAATCACCGTCATTTTTAACATTTTTCCAATTGTTTGTGAGGTCGGCCGTGAGTTCTTGACCCCGTTTTGGAAACGTTTTACGCCTCATCATTTGTAGTCCGTAGTTGACATAAACGGTATTAGAAGCCAAATTGCGATTACCATAATAAGATGTGTCTTTTGTCGCCGACGTCTCATTAAAATTCTGCTCATCGGTATTGGAATATTGCCCCCGCATCACATTGCCAAATAAAGAAAGCGTGTTGCGATTGTTGAGCGTGTAGTCTGTACCTAACCTGCCCGTAGTCGTGTTGTTGCCGTTATTATTGACGCTTGTTTGATTGAATTGGTCTGTAATCAAGCCGTTTTTCAAGCTTGTTCGATTGGAGTACCCTTTCGGATTGTTTTCACTAAGCATATACATCGCCGAGGCTTGCCAATTGAAACGCCCTTCTTTGATGTTGATATTTGCCATCGTATTCAAGCGTTTCGGGAAACCCGTGCCTAAGGAAAGTGACCCATTATAACCCGGTTTTTTGTTCTTTTTCAACACAATATTGATGATACCGCCCGTGGTAGAGGCTTCATATTTGGCAGATGGATTGGTGATAACTTCAATCTGGTCAATCTGTTCTGACGAAATTTGATTGAGCGTCATAACCGTCGGTCGCCCGTCCACATAGACCGTTGTACTCTTATTGCGGAGTTGTGCCGAGCCGTCATCGTTTATGGACACTGAGGGGACATTTTTAAGCACATCTTCTGCTGTGCCGCCCGACGCGGTGATGTTTTTATCAACGTTAAAAATCCTTTTATCAATACCGAGTTGAACGCCCGTTTTTTGGGCTTTAATTTCTACTTCGTTCAAAAGTTTTGCATCGGCTTGGAGCTTTATGTTGCCCAAATCCATGTCCAATTCGCTTTGTGAAAGGGCAATTATTTTTTCAAAACCGACAAAACCCATTGACGTGATGCGTACTTTTAGTCCACCAAGGGGCAATTCAGGGATGTTGAATTCACCATTGTCACTTGTCAAAGCACCACCAACAATGCTGTCTTTTTTGCCAAAAGACAGCATCACAACGACGGAGGCGTAAGGAAGTGCTTGTTTGGTATTACCCTCGAAGACTTTACCATAAATGCGACCGATGCTCGGCGCACGATTGCCGCCGCCGCCTTGACCCTGTGGACGTTGTGCGCTCATAAAAACAGCGCAAGCAAAAAAGAAGATTACGGTAATTATTGATTTTTTCATGTGAAAAAGCTTGATAAAAATTTAATATTAACGACACAAGCTGCAAAGGAGTCATTTTGTTCAGATAGGGTAAGCATTATTAGATAAAAGGCTTTTTTACGCGCTTATCTAACCTCTTTAAGTATTGAGGTGCCTGTGACGTAAAAAAGGATATTAAAAATGAGGATAAAACGCCTAAAATACTGAGGGGGTGACACACCCGTAATTTTAACCCCCATATTTGAGTAAAAAAAGGGCTAGCGCAGCGAGAATAAATGACTTAAAAAAAACTATTCTAATTAAATATTCACTGTCAAACAAGGATTTTTTAACGCCTTTTGTCTCTTAATATATAGAAATACTGAGGGGGGGGCTACCACCTACTATACTATTCATTCTTACAAAAAAACTATTCATTCTAATTGATTATGAAAAATCCGACTTACGCTCTTTTACTCGTCGCAACCCTTGCGTTATTCAACGCTTGCAAAACACCCGTTAGTGTAGGTAGTGCATCAAAAGCCACCATCGAACAAGCTATGCTCAAAGCTTTGGCGTGGCAAGAGGCAAATCCCATTCAAGCCAAAGCCCCGACGGATTGGACAAATGGCGCATACTACACGGCGGTAATGAAAGCGCACCAAGTGACTAAAAACCAAGCCTATTACGACGCGATGCTCAATATGGGTAATCGCAACCAATGGAAAACCTACGACCGCCTTTTTCACGCGGATGATGTGGTCATTTCAAACGCCTATTTACACCTTGCACAATTGGGTGAAAAAGCGGTGGATTTAGCCCCAACGGATAAATTTGTGCAAGCCCATTTGTTTGAGCCGCAAGATTGGAAAATCGGAAAAGGCAGCAAAGACCAAGTTATTTTGTGGTGGTGGTGCGATGCACTTTTTATGGCACCGCCCGTTATTACAAAATATGGGGTTATGAAAAATGACATGAAATACCTCGATGAAATGCACAAATACTACATGGAATGTTACAATTTGCTCTATGACAAAGAGGAAAATCTGTTTTATCGAGATAATCGATTTATCCCAACAAACCCTGTTGCGATGAAAGAACCAAATGGTAAAAAAGTCTTTTGGTCAAGGGGCAACGGTTGGGTCTTGGGTGGCTTG
>JANMYC010001008.1:0-2134 GCA_031381715.1 Saprospiraceae bacterium | reverse complement strand
GTTCCATGGATTAGGTGTCGTGAAACGGGTCAAATCCAATAAACCATCGTCCACGATGGCGAGGGTATAAGCCATTGATTTGCCATTTTTTTCTTTGACATCAATGGTGACTTTTTGCTCGGGCTTCATTTCATCGGGTGCTGTCACGATGGGTTCAAGCTTGGTTTTAGGGTCTTCGACATTAATTGGCGTAACTCCGTACATCCTAATTGGCAAGTCATTTTTACTATTATTATGCTCTTGAATCAAGGTTACAAAGGCATAAACCGTGGGTGCCATTTCAGAAGTAGCTTTAAAAGTGTATTTTGTAATGCCACTTTTAGTATTAATCCACTTAGTTTCAAGCACTTTTGAGCCATTTTCTATTGAAATGAGGGCTTTGCCCGCATCGGGCGTCGGAATATTTAATTCTACGGTTTCACCGACTTCATATTTTTCTTTGCCTGTTTTAAAACTGAGCATGGAGGCGTTATTGCGGCTCATGCCTGCGTTTTCATTGTCATCCCAGGGATAACCCGCGTAGGCGTAGTCACCTGAGTAGTGATTACTGAGGGGGTCGCCCGCATAAACGAAATAGCGTCCCCACCTGTCCACTTTTACATCGAGTGTCGCTACCCCTTCCGAATTGGTGGTAACTTTTTCAGAAACAAGAGCTTTCATATCTTTTGAAGATGTAAATTGAGCGCCATCATCGTCGCCCGTTTCCCACCACCAACGCCAATCCACTCTATAAACATTGACATTGACTGAGCGATTGCGCAAAGGTGTACCGTTTTTATCCACCAAAGCGATTTCAACGGGGCTTGCTTTTCCGATATCCAAGCGTTTTTCACCGTATTTATTTTTGGGAATGGAAACGCCCACGTAGGTTTTAAAGGGAGAATAATCCATTGCCATATAATCGCTTGAAAATTCGCCTGAAGGCTCGAATGCCCTTATTTTAAAACCGACTTTCATTTTACCTGCTGCTTGTTCAGCTTTGGGAATCGAGCCGTTGATGCGGACTGCACCGTTATCATCAACACTACCATCGAAAAATACTGAGGGGTCTGACTTGAAACTTTTAACGGGATTATCAAAAACAAAATCCTTGAATTTCGGGAATTCAGTTTTGGATGCTGCCATTGTGGCTTCAATTTTCACTTTCACATTGCGGGCAGGCGAGCCATGCAACCAATTGACTTGCATATTCGCGGTCAAATTTTCCTCACCCGCAGCGATTTCTTTTTTACCGAAATCAATATTTATTTTCAAACGATTGGGCTTGACGGTCTCTATTTTAATCGGTTGCGTGAAAGTTGCACCACCTGCTTTTATGTCTGCCCTCCACGTACCTGTAGGTGCATCCGCACGAGTCGCTATTTTAAAAGGATAAATGTCCTTCACATTTTCAATACTGGTTGTTCTGGTTTGTAAAACGCCTTTTGGGTCGTACAATTCGAGCGTAATGGGGTAATCATCGGGTAGTTTTTGTTCTTTATCTTCTAAAATAAAGTTCAAACTCAATGAATCGCCTGGACGCCAAACGCCTCTTTCACCGTATAAAAAGCCTTTTAAACCCTTTTGAATTGTCGCACCCGCCACATCGAACCTACTGAGGTTCAATGAGTTATTATTACTGAGAGGTAAGTAACCCCTCTCGCTGCCCACCGAAGCTACAACAACCCACGGCTTGCCTTTCACCTCTTTTACAATGGCTGTGCCCTCCGAAGTGGTCGTGGCAGTTGCCAATATTTGATTTTGATAATCGTAAAAATCCAATTTCACATTGCCCCGTGGGAATGTACTTTTTAAGTCAGAAACGGCTACAAAAATGGAACCATCGCCACCTTTTTTAGCAATAATGCCCAAATCCGAAGCAAAAACGTTCCTCCGGGCAAAATTATCACTGTTATAATAAGATGGATTGCAGGGATTTTGACGCTGATTCCATTCATAATCATGGACGCCTTCGCCACCATTCCAGTTGTAACGGAATATTGATGCGCGGTTTTCCCAATTGTTTTGGCTATCACTTTCGTCGGTTTCAGTTTCTACAAAATCGCCGCTTTGCATGATGGTCATACCGTTCAAATCGTCTTTTGAAGCCGTAGAACCACACGAAGAATTGGTGTAACCGCGCCTAAAACCGATG
>JANMYC010000997.1:0-2466 GCA_031381715.1 Saprospiraceae bacterium | reverse complement strand
TTTGGCTTTGACAGTTGCATTATCGCTCCGTTGCCCAAACGTCAAACGCGTCGGGTCAACTGGTGCCAGATAAATGATGCTTGTGATGATAATCACCACTAAAACCATTACTGCCGAACCATAAAGAAGCCGTTTTAATATTAAATTGAGCATTTCAATAAGACATTAGATGAAAGACTTTTAGATATTAGACTGGTTCAAAATAGATTTAAATTACATTGATTAATACACCTTCTTTTTCAACGAAATAACCAATTTCTTCTAACTCAAAATCATATCCCCTCAGTATATTTTGAAATTCAGCAGCCTTTTCCACTTTTACAGCCACCAAAAGCCCGCCCGAAGTCTGAGGGTCGCATAAAATCGCTTTTTGATAAGGTGTTAAATGCCCGATTTTATGCCCATAACTATCAAAGTTACGATTTGTTCCGCCGGGAATACATTTTTCATTTAAATAAAAATCAATCGCTTCTTTATTTAAAAGGGGAACTTTTTCAAAATTAACCACCGCACTCAAATTAGAGGCTTCACACATTTCAGATAAATGCCCTAAAAGCCCAAAACCTGTCACGTCAGTCATCGCTTCTACAAAATCCATAGTTCCAATCACTGCCCCAATCTTATTCAAGCGTTTCATACTGAGTGGGGCGATTTCAGCGTGTTCTGCCTTCAAAATACCCTTTTTTTGAGCCGTTGTAAAAATACCCACGCCAATCGGTTTTGTTAAAAATAAAACAGACCCCTCAGTAGCGCCCCCATTTTTTTTAATATTTTTAATATCCACCCGACCCGTCACAGCTAATCCAAAAATCGGCTCGGGTGAATCAATCGAATGTCCCCCTGCCAAAGGAATACCCGCTTCAGCACAAGCCTTACGAGCCCCTTCAATAACTTGGTTTGCTACTTCCGCAGGAATTTTATCGATGGGCCAGCCCAAAATGGCAATCGCTAAAATGGGCGTGCCACCCATGGCATACACATCTGAAATAGCATTTACGCTGGCAATTCTGCCAAAATCCTCGGCATCATCCACAATTGGCATAAAAAAATCGGTGGTGGAAATAATCGCTGTTCCGTCGCCTAAATCCAAAACTGCTGCATCGTCACGCTCTTCATTACCCACTAAAAGATTAGAGTAAAAGAGTTTTTCATTCTGATTTTTTAAAATACTGTTCAGCACTTTCGGGGAAATCTTACAGCCACATCCTGCTCCGTGCGAGTATTGGGTGAGTTTAAACTCCATAGTTATTTGTTTTTAAAACCACAAAGAACACAAAGCAACACAAAGGCTTTTAACTTTGCGTTGCTTTGTGTCCTTTGTGGTTTGTACTAAATTAAAAATCCTTTCCGTAATTTTCGTAGCCAATTCTGCCCAAATGCTCGTATTTACGAGTCACTTCATTGCTCAATTCAGCTTTATAGGCTATGACTTTATCTTGCAGTACTTTATCATTAGCGCCTAAAATTTGTGCAGCTAAAATCCCTGCATTTTTAGAACCATTCAAAGCCACAGTTGCCACGGGTACACCGCTTGGCATTTGGAGGATGGATAAAATAGAATCCCAACCGTCAATGGAATTAGACGCTTTTATGGGGACGCCAATCACTGGAAGTGGAGAAAGAGACGCCACCATACCCGGCAAATGTGCTGCACCGCCAGCTCCTGCAATAATCACTTTTACACCGCGTGTATGCGCTTCTTTTGCGAAAGAATACAATCTTTCGGGTGTTCTGTGTGCCGAAACGAAGGTGATTTCAAAAGGAATTCCGAATTCTTCAAGCATTTCCGCTGCTTGTTTCATAACGGGCAAATCTGAATCGCTGCCCATAATTACGCTTACGTGTACTGGTTTCATATTTAAATTAATTAGCTAAAACGGTTTTTATTTATTTGAATTTTCTGATTTTTTCAATTGAAAATATTTCAAGACATAGACAAAAACAAGTAAACTGAAAAGAATGATGAAAAAATAATTCAATGATGTTTTTTCAGTCTTACTGATGTGTAGAATATCAAATATTAAGAAAAGAGCTGCACCAACAAGGGGGTGTTTAAAGAGCGTATTTCCCATTTCAAATTAAGAATTTTTCGATTGATAAAAAATATACAATTGCCTTCCAATTAAAATGAATCCTAAAACAATCATCGCATAATCCCAAGCCGTTTTTTCAGGTTTTATGAGATTCATGATGATTAGTAGGATGACTATGCCCATCATTAAAAGACCATTATTGGATTTATCCATGACTGATGATTTTAAAATTTTCTTTTAAATGTAAAGCATCTTTTTGAGCTTTTTCAATACTTTTATTTAAAATAGTGGCATGTCCCATTTTTCTGAAAGGCTTTGTAGTTTTTTTACCGTAAAGGTGAATGTGACACCCCTCGGTATTCAACGCCGTTTCCCAACCTTCCACTTTTACATTCCCCGAATAGCCTTCAGCACCCACTAAATTGAGCAATAC
>JANMYC010000892.1:0-6351 GCA_031381715.1 Saprospiraceae bacterium | reverse complement strand
TAGTGTCATTCGCAACAATTCTGTCAACATCTAAATTGGTGTTATTCGTGTAATCCGATGAATTCGTGGTTCAAAATACCTAATAATGTTTTTATGTATGGTTTCAAAATTCTTATTTCATTTTAACTTCATTCTCTAAAGGTAAACCCTTTTCAAAAGCGGTGAAGTTTTTCATGGTGGTTATGGATATTTGGCTCATCGCTTCGTGGGTAAAAAAGCCTTGATGTGGCGTAATCAGCACATTGTGAAAAGCCATGAGGCGTTCAATCAAATCATCTTGAATGAGGCTTTCGGATAAATCTTTAAAAAACAGGTTTTCTTCTTGTTCATATACATCAATGCCCAAATACCCCAATTGTCCACTTTTTAAAGCATCTATAGCATCAGAAGTATTGATGAGTCCTCCCCTACTTGTGTTGACGAGCATTGCCCCTTTTTTCATTTTAGAAAAAGTCCTTTCATTTAAAAGGTAATGCGTATCGGGCGTGAGTGGGCAGTGGAGGGAGATAATTTCAGAATTGTGGAGGATTTCATCAAGAGGAAAATACTTGACGCCTTTTTCTTTCAGCTTTTCGGATTCTATGACGTCGTGTGCAATCACTGTGCACCCAAAGCCTTGCATGATTTGGCAAAAAGCGGCACCTATTTTACCAGTCCCTATGACGCCCACTGTTTTTTCAAATAGATTAAAACCCATCAAGTTTTCTACTGAAAAGTTGCCTTCTCTGACTCGGTTATAAGCTTTATGGGTTTTTCTGTTTAAAGTGAGAATCATGGCTATCGCGTGTTCTGCCACGGCTTGCGGTGAGTAAGCAGGCACTCTTAGTACTTTAATATTGTTTTCGGCGGCGGCGGCTATATCGACATTATTGAAACCCGCACTTCTTAAATCAATCAATTTGATGCCGTTTTTTGATAATTTCTGAATGACTTCTTTATCAATTTTATCGCTTACAAATACACAAACGGCTTCAAATCCCGAAGCTAAGCTTGTGGTATCAATATTCAAAGCTGCATCAAAATAGATTAATTCATGCTTTGTTTCAGCGTTAAACTTGTCAAAATATTCACGTTCGTAAGGTTTGGCACTAAAAATGGCTACTTTCATTTCAGATACTTAAGTTTATTTATAAATGTTCAACGAATTCTTGGAGTTGTTTCAAAAAAGTAAGGTTAATCTGGAGAATACGTTTTCTCAAACTTTATTCACAAATTGCACCCTTCAGTATTTCTAAAAAGACTTCAAAACGCTTATTTCACTCTTGGGCAATAATTGCAAAGAGTTTATCTGCATCTTGTTTTTTGCACAATTCTGTTCCATCATTCATGGTAGCTGCCGTGCCACAAGCGACACCATATTGTACTGCTTCAATAAGGCTTTTTCCTTTTGAAAAGTAAAAAGTGATGCCTGCCACCATACTATCCCCTGCCCCAACCGTACTTTTCCTAACAACAGGCGGCGGCGTGACGGTTTTAACAATGTCTTTTGTAACGAGCATCGCTCCTGCTGCACCCATAGAAACCACCATTACCTCGCAGTTTCCTTGAGCAACAATGCTTTGAGCCACATCTTTTACGGCATTTGGTTGTAATTCTTTTTCACCCACCAAGGCACTTAATTCTCCAAGATTGGGTTTGAGCAAGTAAATACCTTCCTCCAATGCTTTTTTTAAGGCTTCCCCAGAGGCATCAATGATGAGTTTCGCTTTGTTCTGCTTAGCAATTTTAGCCAATTGTGCATAAATATCGAGCGGAACACCTGGTGGCAAGCTACCGCTTGCAATAATAAATTCTGCATTTTTAATGCCTTCAACAGCTTTCAAACAAGCTTGCCATTCGTTTTTCAACAACTCCGTTCCGGGCATTCCAAAACGGTATTGGTTGTTCGTGGATTCATCAACGACTATAATATTTTCCCTGGTTTCGTGCACCGTGTCAATAATAATAGACGTGATATTTTCCTTTTCCAATAACTGAGTAAAAAACTTGCCAGTATACCCACCTGAAGGATAAGCCGCTGAGGCTTCTCCACCTAATTTTTTAATGGCGCGTGCTACATTTATGCCCCCTCCGCCCGGCTCCATTATTGGTACTGAACAGAGCAGTTTTTTTTCAGGAATTAAAGATTGCACGGATGTGCTTTTATCAATACAAGGACTGAAAGTTAGGGTAACTATTTTTTTCATAAAAAGGCTATTTGTAATGTAACGCTTCTATCGGGTCAAACTATGGTGCTTTAAAAACTGAACAATACCCAAAGTGTACCCATAAAGAAACAAATTATAAATGATAAAATCGTGATAGATTGTATCTGCATTTATCAAGATGTTAGGCGTAAAACAAAAAATAAAGTACCCAAATTGGTTATTATATTTTCTTTAATCAAGATAAATTATTTGAGAAATAATGGATTATTTAAAAAGAATTTACCGCAGAGTAAAGGAAATAGAATGACTAAGTTGGGTAGATTATTTTTTGTTTTACGCCTAATAATGTTTATCATTCTTTAACAATCCTCCCATCTTCCATTTCAATGATTCGATGTGTCCTTTCCGCGAAACTTTGGTCGTGGGTAACGATGAGGAGCGTTTGACGGTATTCTTCTGCCAGTTTTTTAAAAATATCAAAGACAATTTCACTATTTTTTTTATCCAAATTACCCGTTGGCTCATCACCCATAATTATAAGTGGGTCATTAATTAAGGCTCTTGCAATAGCCACCCTCTGCTTTTCACCGCCTGAGAGTTGATTGGGCATTTTAACGGCTTTATCTTCAATTCCAAGCTTTTTCAACTGTTCAATCGCTCGGTGTTCTATCTCTTTTTCAGAATATTTTTGAAATTTCAAAGCGGGCAGCATCACATTTTTAAGCACTGAAAATTCATTTAAAAGGTAGTGAAATTGGAATACGAAACCTATTTTTTCATTTCTAATCTTCGCCAATTCGCCTTCCTTTTTACCCCGCATAATGTCATTGTCAATCAATAAATCCCCTTCATAATCAGTATCCATTGTGGAAAGAATATAAAGCAAAGTTGACTTACCGCAGCCCGATTTACCCGTTACGGATACAAACTCCCCTTTTTCAATAGTAAAATTGATGTCACTCAATACATTTATAGTAATGGGGTCATGAAAGTTTTTATTGATATTTTTAGCTTCTAAAACTGTCTGTTTCATAATTATTTTCCGCGTATGATGATAACTGGGTCTATGCCACTGGCTTTTCGAGCAGGGAATAATCCCGCTAAATAGGTTGTAATCAAAGAAAAAGTACCCCCAATGACGTAAAATGCAAGGCTATAATTGATGGGATAAGTTGTTACTGTGGGCAAAGAAGCTGTATTGAAAGGAATTTGGTCAATGCCCAACGATATTAAGAATCCAAAAAGCAAACCCAACGCACCACCAAAAACACCAATACTCAAAGCAATGGAAAGAAATATCCGTCGGACATCTTTACCCGAAAAACCCGTGGCTTTTAGAATAGCGATAGTATCCATTTTTTCGTAAATCATCATGTTAAGGATATTATAAATGCCAAATCCCGCGACGATTAAAAGCACAACCCCGACAGAATATGAAATCAAACTTCTGACGAAACTCCCCGTCTCAAATTGGCTATTCGCAGTTTGAATATCTTCGGCATCCGTTTGAAAAAGGGTTGCATATTCCTTTGATACTGAGGGGGCCCATTTCAAATCTTTCAATTTTATTTGGATATCCGTTATATAATTATTGGCTTTACCCAAAAGCTTTTGAGTGGTTGACAGCGAGGCAAAACACTGCACTTTGTCCAATTCTTTAATACCCGATTGGAAAAATCCGACCACTTTCAAGGGAATCCTATCGCCTTTTATGGTCGTCACTTGTACTACATCACCAATCTCCACTAACAATTTTTCAGCTACACCTTTACCGATGATGACGCTATTGGCTACATTTTTCAAATCAAGCGCAGAGCCCAGAATAACATAATCATTAAAAAAGAATAACCTATTTTCAGCCACGACATCTATGCCACTGATTACGCCCGTAATATCAATAACCCCCGTGTTGAAAAAGACTTGAGCTGTAATTTTAGGCGCAATACCCAGTACCCTATCATCTGCATTTACAGCTTTAATGATGGCTGCGCTATTCAGAATTTCAGCCCCTTTTCCACTTGGTTTGATGGATTGAACGAAATTATGATGGTTTTTATAGTCATTGGATAGATTTATGGGTTGATTTGGGTTGGGTTTTATGTCCGTGTACAAGCGCACATGAGGCGTTCTATTTAAAATCAAACCATCCAGTAAATCATTCAAACCAGTCATAAAACTCAATAAAGCAATAAACATGGCAATACTAAACGTCACACCGATAGCGGCGACAAGTGTCTGTTTCCACCTCGCTAAAAGGAGGGCAAGAGCGATTTTAGCTATGAGTTTATAGTTCATTTCGATGGTTTTAAAATAACATCGTTAGCCGTGATACCCCTCAGTATTTCGACCTTTTCGTAGTCTTTTAAGCCTATTTCTACCTTCCTTTTTTCTTTATTTTCCATTAAAACAAAAGACTCGTCTATCAAATAAGTGCGTGGGATAGTCAAAACCTTTTCCTTAGTGCTCAATATAATATTGGCTTCGGTTGTTAAAAAGGGATAGAGCGTGGCAGGTTTTTTAATAAAAGAAGACTCAATGGTAAATGTTCTGGTTTTTTCATTCATAATGGGGTTAATTTTATCCACTTTTGCTTCAAACACTTCGCCTTTATAGCTGTCTAAAGTCATCAATACTTTTTGACCCAACTTCATTTTAGCGATATCGGATTCATCCACCTGCAATTCGATGATAAAATTTTCAGCATCACCCATTACCAAAAGCGGGCTTTGCGGGTTCACAATTTCACCTTGTTCTTTCAAAATATTATAGATTCGCCCATCAATTTGGCTTCTGACTGTATAATCTTTTTCAATGGTTTTACTAATAGAAAGATTCTTTTTGGATTGTAAAGCCGCAAAATTGAGTTGCTTTTTTAACTCATTAAAACGATAAATGGCCGCTTCATAAGTGGCTACTGAGTTTGAAAAAGCCAATTCTCTTTGCTCCAATTCTACTTTTGAGCCTATCTGTTGTGCCCAAAGATTGCGTTGGCGCGAGAGTAAAAGTGAATCATTCGCCACTTTCTTTTTAGCGATGTCAATACCTACTTTTAGTTCATTTAACCTATCATCCTTTGTTGTAAAATCAGCAAAGTCAGCTGCTATTTGAGCATTATCAATATTCAATTTAGTAGTTTCGTTAAAAATAATGAACAAAGGATCGCCCTTTTTAACAAAATCACCCTCCGATACCAATGTTTTTTGAATCAATCCATTCACTGTGGTGAATACCTGATATTGGTTCTGACTTTTGACAATACCCGATGCATAGACGGATTCGGTGATATTTTCAATGGTTGCTTGGGTTTTCTCTTGTTCTTTTTTACAGCTTAAAAAGGCAATAAGCAATAAAATATAGGCAGATATTTTCATGAAAAATAATGTTTGGTAAACGCTTGGTAGTGTAAAGGCTTATGCCTAAGTACTGTAAAAATATAAAGTTTAAGTAAATTTTTAGCTGATAAATCTCATGTTTGGGAATGATTTAAACGGTTTTTTATGAGTAAATTTGTGCGTAACGAGTGCGTTTCACCACTCGATGTGCAAAATTGGGTATTTTACTGAGGGGGTGCGTTACATAACTTTCGATATAAGTTACATCTTTCACATATTCTCGTTTTTAAGTTATCATCCTATTATTTGAAAAATAAAGCAGAAATTACTGATATTCGTGTGAAAATTTAAAATATAAAAGCCATCAATATGGAATCTGGGGAAAACCAATTAAGTATTTTTGAAGATAAACCCATTCGCAAGGTGCTGCACCAAGGGAAATGGTATTTTTCCATTATTGATATCATTGAAATACTGAGCGATAGTCCCACACCACGCAAATATTGGGATAAAATCAAAAGAAAACTGAAAGAAGAAGGTGTGTCTGAAACGTCTCCGATTTGGAGACAGTTCAAAATGATGGCTTCTGATAATAAACTTCGGCTCACAGACTGCTCTGATACTGAGGGGGTGCTTCGTATTATCATGTCCGTTCCTTCTCCTAAAGCAGAACCTTTTAGGCATTGGATGGCACAAGTCAGCACCGAACGCATTGAAGAAACTGAAAATCCTGAAATCGGAATTGAGCGCATTCGAGAGATTTATAAAGCAAAAGGTTATCCCGACGAATGGATAGAGCGGCGTATGCAAAGCATCGAAACCCGTAAGCAATTGACCGAAGAATGGAAAAAACGCGGCGTGGCAGAAGGTCA
>JANMYC010000863.1:0-4588 GCA_031381715.1 Saprospiraceae bacterium | reverse complement strand
GTTTGAAAATTATCGATTTTAAAACTAAAATTGGCAATTCCGATGTTTCTGGAAAAGGTACTCTGACGGGTATTTTTGATTGGTTGTACGATAATAAAACCTTGACGGGTAATTTGGATTTAAATTCCAATTTTATGGATTTAAATCAATTCATGACCGATACCCCTCAGTCAAACGTGCCCCAAAACACCGCAACTGAGCCTCTAAATGTCCCTAAAAACCTCGATATCATTATTAATACCAACATGAAACGTGTCCTCTATACCAATATGGATTTATCCAACGTGACGGGTAAGTTGATTGTACAAAATGAAGAGGTCAAAATTGCCGATGGTCAAGCCGGTATTTTTGGCGGTAAAACCAACATTACGGGCGGATACAACACGCGTGTACCCGAAAAGCCCAAATTTACCCTTGCATTTGACTTAAAAAATATAGATTTTCAACAATCTTTCACCACCTTGAATACTTTTCAAAAATTGGCGCCCATTGGTCAATTTTTAAAAGGAAAATTCAATACCAGCCTATCAATGGACGGTACGCTTGGAAAAGACCTTTCGCCTGATTTCACCACACTCAGCATTGCAGGTTTTATCCAAACGCTTCAAGGAGCTTTGGCAGGTCTGAAACCGTTGGAAGAAATTGGCAATAAACTCAACATTTCTGAGTTGAAAAACTTGGATTTAAACGATACCAAAAACTGGTTTGAGGTTAAAAATGGCATTATCACCGTTCGAGAGTTCGAGAAAAAAGTCAAAGATATTTCACTCAAAATTGCGGGCTCGCACAGCTTGACCAATGAGATGAATTATACCATCAAAACTAAAGTACCGCGTAAAAAATTAGAAGCCAACGCCATTGGGGCAGCAGCTGGTTCGGGTTTCAATGTATTGGTCGGTGAAGCCGCTAAATACGGCGTCAATATCAAAAACAGCGAATTTGTGAATGTTCAATTTAATCTGACTGGCTCCATGTTTCAACCCAAAGTGAGTATGAAAGTGCTCGGTGGCGATGGTGAAACGACCCTCGAAGACGCCGCAAAAGGCGTGGTAACAGCCGCCGTTGATAAAGCAAAAGACTCCGTCACTACACGCGCCAACGAAGAACTTGAAAAAGCCAAGCAAAAAGCAAAGGACATCGCCGATAAAGCCCTTGATTCTGCTTCCAATGTGTTGAAACAAAAAGTAGAAGATGCCAAAAATCAAGCGGTTGAAAAAGCTAAAACCGAAGCAGGTAAAGTCCTTCAAAAAGAAGTAGGCGATAAAGTGGGTGATAAAGTCGGCACTGAAATCAATAAACAAATCGAAAAAGTAGGTGGCGGCGATAAAGTGAAAAAAGAGGCTGATAAAGTAAAAGAAAAGCTCGATAAATGGGATCCTTTTGGTAAAAAGAAAAAAACCGAAGTACCCAAAGACTCCACTGGTAAATAACTAAAAAATCTAAATAAAGGGGCTTCTTCAAAAAGATGCCCCTTTTCTCATACCTACATCTAAAATAAAAGAGCGAACAAAATAAAAAGGATATACCTAAAAGACTATCTTTGCGTATCAGATATAACAAGTAGGGGTTCGGAAATAGCGATTATTTTGCCCAATTACTCTCGGACGAAAACCATATTTTAAAACTCAACACCATTTCATTTATGTCAAATTTGCAATCACGCCTAGATTCCATTTCTCAAAACGGATACAACTTCAAACTGGGCAACTACATTAGCCAAGGTTTCAATATTTTAGGCAAAAATGCTGGACTTTTTGTCATTTATTTCTGCGTCTGTATCGTTATCTACATCGTTTTAGGAGCTATTCCATTGCTGGGTTCGCTTGTTAGTTTTTTAATTTCCAGCTCATTAGTAGCTGGTTTTTACATAGTTGCGGGTAAAACGTTCAATAATGAAAACGCTACCTTCGCCAATTTTTTTGACGGTTTTAATGTTTGGGCTCAACTGCTTTTAACATCAATTATTGGTGGCTTACTCTCTGTGTTAGCCATTCTGCCCGCCATGTTTTATTTAATTATAACAATAGGTTTCGCAGGCTTAACTGAAATAAATGATTTCAGCGATAGTCCTTTGGGCGTTTTGACGGGAGCCAACCTTTTCATAGTTTTTATTCTCTTTTTTCTGGGCGCTATGGTCAGTTTATTATTTATTTATGCACCTCTATTTGTGTATTTTGAAAAACTATCCGCTTGGGATGCCATCGTAGCCAGCGCAAAAGTTGTTTCAAAAAACATATTTATGCATATACTTTTTGGTATTGCATGGTTTTTCATTATGGTTGTAAGCGTAATTCCTTTAGGCTTAGGTTTATTAGCCGCTATTCCAGCTTATTTCTGTTCAGTTTACGCAGCGTGGAATGATATAACAGGCTACACTAAGGAAGAAATCGACGATGAAAATGACATATTGCGCCATTTAATTGATTAAAAATGGCTTAAAACTGCACAAAATACTGAGGGGTATCAATCAACATGATACCCCTCAGTATTTTAAAAAAATCTTACAATATATTTGGGAAGCACTAAATTTCACTTCGCCCAATAACCAATAACCAATAACCAATAAAAACTATCTATAATTTCTAAAATACAAAGTCAAAAACTCATAAAAACGGTTTTTATATTTAGTAATTCTGAAGAAAGGCTTTTGAACTGCCCCAAAGCTGCGAAAAGCAAATTCTACTGAGGGGAGCATACTCCCTTCAAAATCAAAGGTTTCTAAACCCAATTCAGAAGCATCTTGAATGGCTTTCCAAAGCAGTAAAGTCACGGCACCACTTTGCCTTTTATCAGGGTCGCTTCCTCCTGCCAAATAATGCGCGGAGTTATTTCCATACACAATATACAGTGCGGCATGAGGATTGCCTTCCAAGTCAAAAGCCACGTACATTTTACGCAATTTGTTGATTTTCAATTCATTATCCAACTTCGATAAAGTCTCTAATGAAAACGGCGGCTCCACACCTTGCTTATCAAAACTCTTTTTACATAAGCTGTAAAACAACTCCACATCTTCACATTCACCATGAACTAAATTCTTTTCAGCCTTGCGAATATCCGTGCGAATGCTGCCTTTTAATTCGTCATAAACGCCAGTAATATTCGTTATATCCTCCAAAACATAGGTGTAATGCGTCTCACCCCGATAGCCCCTCCAATAAAAAGGTTGCCAATCCGACAGAGTATGATAGAATTTTTGGGTATAAATAGAGACTTCCGGGAGTTGCGAAATCAAATTATCCATTATACGCTTCGTGTGCGTATATTTTGAATGCAATTTCAGTTTATGCTCATCGTGAATGCGCATCCAAATGCCCGAATGAGGCGTTAATTCAGGCATCAATATCGCCGAAACCACACCTTTTAATTTCACTTGATAGTACACGAGGATACCCTCGATTTGCTCAGCACTATCGTAGGAAAGGCAGACATCCCAAGTGCCCTTGTTGCAGACTGCATCAAGCCACCAAGGTTGCATATAAAGCGGTAAAGAAGTTTCAAGTTTGGAAAAAGCTATGAAATGTTCTTTTTGAGTCTTAAAATCAGAGCGGGGGGGAAACTCTGTCCTTTTTTGATGTAATTGGACGACGATTCCCATAATGTTGTGTCGGTGTTTGTATATGTTTTAATCAGTATTAATTTAATTCCACAAAGATAGTCCTTATAAGTAGGAATGTAAATGAGCTAATCTTGTTATTTTAAATATATGTTTTTAAATGCACGTAAATTAAATATTTAACTATTGTCTAGCGTTTTGTGGTGTCTATTTTAGAAGCATATTTTGGGTTTTTATTAAAATATACCTAACTTGCATAAAAATTAAGAAATATGAATGACGTTGTAGAAGCCAAATTAATGCTTCGAGAACCTAAAAAATACAGTTTTGAAGATTATCTACGCCGTGAGGAAAAGTCAATGAATAAACAAGAATTTTATGATGGACAAATAATTAAACTACCCAACGCTAAATTTAAGCACAACCTCATCGCTACCAATACAAGTTTCACTATAAAAACGGCTTTACGTCATATTTCAAAAAAATATTTAGTGGTTGGTGATGGTCAAAAGATTTATATTGAGCCTGAAAATATTTCGGTTTATCCAGACGGCATTGTGATTTGTGAAAAACCTGAATACTTTGATAATCAAGAATATTTGATAACAAATCCCTTACTTGTGGTAGAAGTCTTGTCCCGTAGCACTCAAGCCTACGACAGAACAACAAAGTTTGATTTATATAAAAACCTACCCAGTTTCAAGGAATATGTCTTGATTGATAGCCGAAAATATTCTGTTGAAACCCGCTTTCGTGAAGAGTCAGATTTATGGCGCATCCGTACTGAAACCACTCTTGAAAACACTGTTACTTTCAATGCCATCGGCATTTCAATAGATTTGAGGGATATTTATGATAATATTGTTTTTGCTGAGAAGAAAGGGTAGATAGTTAGTATCCGTTCGAGGAAGAGCTTATTGTGAGAAGAAAGGTGATTGAGTACCTTTGTGAGGAACAAAAAAGGAACGGATGGAAAAAGAAATAAGAACAGAATCTATGATGGAGCCCATAATAAAGGAGTGGCAAGAATCA
>JANMYC010000862.1:0-6404 GCA_031381715.1 Saprospiraceae bacterium | reverse complement strand
CTGCCAAATTACAAAAAAGACATTAAAGTCACCCTTTTTAATGAACTTAAAGGCTTACTTTGGGATGGGCATATTGACACAGTCATCGAAAAAATTGAAGGGCAGTTGAAGCGGGTATCTAAAAAAATTAAAACTGAAATAACGTATTTTAAAAAAAATAAGGTGCGAATGGATTACCCTAAATTTAGAGAAAATAAATGGCTTTCGGGCAGCGGTATAATTGAATCAGGCGTAAGAAGGATGATTAATTTGCGTTTTAAATCGCCCTCTTCTTTTTGGAAAATTGAGAACCTCGATAGATTGATTTTCCTCAGATGTGCTTTACTATCGGGCAGATGGAATTATATTTTGAATACCATTTCTACTTTTTGAAAAGAGGGACAAATCGCTATTGCACCCAGTCCCATTATTGACACGAAGCCTCAAATTACCGATAACAAGAAACATAAATTGTAAAATTTTTTTTAAATTTGATAATAAACTCAATCAAAGCATTTCACTGAAACAATTCCATCAAGTCCAAAAATATAGAAGCATATAGATATGGAGAAGTTGATTGTTATTGTAATATTTATGTTTGCATTCATATTTTATCCAATATTATACTTTTGAGGGCATGTTATTTGTAATGCTGTTTATACATTAATTCTATGAGTCTATTTGAGCACTTTGTATGTTTATTTAGGGTCTGCTGAAAAAGTATTAAAAATTTACAACTAATTGATAATCAATATTTTACAAAGGTAAAACCTTGCACTTTTTTAATTATCTGCAAGGTTTTTGAGCATTTTTAATAAAAAAACCTTGCAGACAATTAAAATGACGTTGAAATAAATTTTCAATTTCATGCAAATTAATTATTATTAATTATATAATTCATTGATTATCAATTTAAATATTTTGAAAATCAGCTAAATTCAAACCTTTTAATTTTTAAAATACTTTTTCAGCAGACTCTATTTAGCATTCATCAATTTTCAGAATTGCTTTTTGAAAATCAACACCTTACACGAAAGGTTGATAATTATTGACCCCAAAATTAATTCTACTAAAATGTACGTTGCTTAAAACCCAAATCATTCAAAATGATGCTTGGATTCCATAAAGTTGTTATTATTTAAAATTATATACAATATAAACATATGAAATACTTATCTGTGATTATTGCTTCAATTGCCATCGCCATAGTTTTTACTCAAGTTAATGGTCAATTAGGTTTCGCCAAGCCCGAAAGCCCCGAAATGGAAGAAGAAGATAAAATATTGGAGGATTCTTTAAAAGCAATCTATCGCCGAGAACTTTATTTCGCAGCAGAAGGAACAAATGTAGATTCTATTCGATATGAAAATTGGAAACAGAATTATAGATTAAAACAATTCAAACGCTCTAAAATATCTCTTCGTTCGGGAGTAGAGTCATTTGCTGGTGGGCTTATTGAAGCAACTTGGCATGAGCGGGGTCCCAATAATGAAGCAGGAGATATGCGGGAGATTGATTTCCTACCAAGCAATGAATCGCTTTATGCTATTTCTACAGCAGGGAGTTTATGGAAAGGGAATTTGAATGGCTTGAATTGGATTTTGCTAAACGATGATGTTCGATTTCAACCCGATGAACTTGAAGTTGTACCACACAATAGCGGGACACGCATTTTTGCTACATTTGGCAGTGGTGTAGATGATAAAAAAATCAGGTATTCAGATGATGAAGGAAAAACTTGGGCTACAGGTACAGGATTTAGTTTTTATGACCATTGGGGAAATGGCCGCAGATTATTGACCTTGAGCGATAATCAAACCCTTTATTATTTGGTGAATACGTGGTCATCAAGCCCTTGGGGAAGCCTTGTCCAATTGTATAAAACAACCAATAAAGGCGTGAGTTATACCAAAGTGTGGGAGTCGCCGGTAGGATATGACTATAATAGTGAGCAAGTTGACTTATGGAAACCTTACGATTCTGACCAAATGTATCTTGTTGATAATAAAGTTCAGCAATTTTATAAGATAACTCATAATTTTGGTACGGGTTCAACGTCTATTTCTACGCCCGTAAGTTATAGCTCGCAAAGTGTATCCACTGGTAAAATAAACGTCAGCGGCAGATATAATAGTTCGATAAGTGATTACGAACTTTATATGACCACAAGTGCCGATAAAAAGGTTTATAAAACCGTAGATGGTACCACTTGGACTTATTTAAGCACAGCCGCAACCAATGTTTGGCGAAAAGCGTGGCTTGCTGACCCTGATAATAGCAATTTGTATGCGGGTGGTTTTCAAATAAACAAATCCACGAATGGCACAACTTGGGCTGATTTATATACTGACTGGTGGGAATACTATAAAAATACACCGACAAAAAAAGATTATTTGCATGTGGACATGATGAATTTGGAATACTTTAAAAAATCGGATGGTACACCGTTTATCTTGATTCTCAATCATTCGGGCATACACGTCACATATGACCGTTTTGCAACGACAAAAAACCTTGGCCTTAGCAATTTGAATGTCACGACACTTTATGACCAAACAACTGCTTCTGATGGTTTTGTGTACTGCGGGGCACAGGACAAGGGCAATTTTAAATATGGTGGTAATTCAAAAGCAAATTTCAATACATTCGCAACTGATAATATGAGTACTGGTGATGGCATGTTAGGTGTTTTTTTTAACAGTGATCAGTCTTTCTATGCCATGATTCAAAATGGTGATTTATATTGTTTTAAAGATAGAAATACCCGTTCTGCCTCTTCTTTCCTTATTCCTGGCATCAATAAACCCGGATGGATAAATCCAATGGTTGCAACACCTGATTTCACGGATAATAAGGCTTATGTGGCGGGTGGTAACTTAACAGGCGGTTCAGGGTCGTATTTGATTACTGCTAATGTCAATATTACAAGCGGTGTCAGTTGGAACAATACGCAGTTTAATTACGATTTTATGGCAAACTCCAATAATGGTACATCAGTCATCAAAGCTATTGGTGTTGCTCAATCCGATTATAATCGCATCTATGTCGCTACGCAAGATGCCACTTTTTTTTCATCCACTAACCAAGGTACAAATTGGACAAAACAGACTTCGGCAGGGCTTCCGAGTACAATGATTCCGTGGGACATCAAAACCTCCAATACAAACGCCAATAAAGTTTTTGTCTGTGGTAGTGGTTTTTCTAATACAGGCGTTTATCAATCTAATAATGGAGGCTCTACATTTGCATCCCTGAGTGGTAGTATTCCCGCAGCAACTTTTTATGAAATAGCTCTTTCAGATAATGAACAACTTTTATTTGCTGCTACTTCTGAGGGACCCTATATGTATGTTTTTAGCACCGCCACTTGGCATAGTTTATTGGGAGCTGAAACGCCTATTGTAGATTTTAATACCGTGGATAATATTGGCGGTAGCATCATCCGTTTTGGAACTTACGGTAGGGGGATTTGGGATTTAGAACTCAATAGTGTTCCATTACCTGTTGAATTGGTTGCGTTCAACGCAACAGCATTAGAAGGATTTAAAACACAAGTAAATTGGAGAACAGCCAGCGAAAGAAATGTAAAATCATTTGTTGTGGAGCATAGTTTAAACAGTAAAGATTTTAACACGATTGGGACGGTTGCTGCCAAGGGAAATAGCTCAAAAGAACTAAGCTACTCGTTCTTGCATAATATTCCTAAAGTTGGGATTAATTATTATCGTTTAAAAATATTAGATAATGATGGGACAGTTAGTTATTCATCCATTCAATCTGTTAATTTTGAAGAAAAAAACGATGTTTTTAAAGTATATCCCACTCTTGTTGCTCAAAACGATAGATTTTTCGTAGAATCAAATCTCGCAGAACCTTTTACGATTGATATTTATAATATGGAAGGGCGTTTAGTATTTAAGCAAAAAATGAATCAGGCATCGCCAATACAAGCGAACTTCCCAAAAGGTGCTTATATTTATAGATTGAATTCAGGTCAAAGAATGAGTAGTGGTAAAATTATGATTCAATAAAAAATTTCATAATTGTGAAAATACTGAGGGGCTAATTAATTGATTTTCACCTAAGAAAGACCTTGCGAAGGTTCAAACTTCCCCAACGCTTTTTATTCAATTCAAAATTGTTACACTCGTGGATTCAAAAAGGGCTTTCTGTATTGTACTGAAATGGCTTGACAGTTGCCTATGGCAATTTTGTTTAAAATAAATTAAAAAAGTTAACAATTTTTTGTTTTTTGTTTTTCTTGAATTTGTTGACACCAAGAGCTTGCACCTGCGGTGCAGGCTCTTGGTTACTTTTTAGCGCTTTCTCCATTGACTTTGAAAGAATATTTCTTCCATCTTTTAGGAATTTTTGCCCGTCATTTCATGTTCTTTTGAAGGTGCCAAAAAACTAATACTTAAACTTGTCCCATTTTTTCTATTTGTCTCATTCTCAGACTTTTACACCATAGCTGTCAAGTGATTTCAGTACAAGACAACGTTTAGATTTCTATATTTAACATAAATTCCATTATAAGTAGGGTGGATGTTGTTATTTTAGGAGGGGTTTTTGATGTGAAAAATACGCAAAACAACCGTATAACAGGCGTATTACCAGCGTGTAACTTTCGTAAAAATCAATTGGGAATAATCGGTTCTATGCAAAATGTATGAATTATACAAACCTCAAATATTGCTCATAAAATGCAATTAATAGGTCGAAATTCAGAGATAAATAAAATACGCACTTTATCCGAATATTACTCGAATTCAATACGAATCAAGTGTGGGTTATAACATCTTTAATTCGAAATAAGGGTCTAATATTTTGTTCTTGTCATCTAAATTTGCCTTTCACTGTTTCCCCAAAAATTCAGTGAGCTAAATATACTTAACATAAGTACAGTTACCAAAATCGACCTCTAATATCGAATTTTAGAGAGATAAAAATTTGTAATGCGCTCTTTATAAATTTTCTTTTTATTTACTTTGTCTGCTTTAAAAGCTCAAAATTTTGATATTGCGTTAGAAGATTTGAAAGACTTCTTATACGATTTTATACGATCCTATACGATGATTTTATTTAAACCTATGGAGGCCAAAATGGAAAGTGAATATGACAAATTTAGAACTGAACTGGCTTTAACTCTGATAGATGCAGGAGCTTCTAATATTCAATTTACAAAGGAAAGCTGGTTGGTCAATTTTCAAATTAAGGGTCGCAAATTCTATTGTTTTTTCGATGAGGGTATTGACTGTCATGGGGAATTCGGGGAACCATTCTTCTCCCCTCTTGATTGGAATAAAAAATTGTTGAATGAGCTGCGTTACAAATTGCAAAATGACTCAGTTGACAACATTGATTAAAATTATCAGGTTGTGGCCTTTATTGTGGCAAAGAAAACGGTCGTCTATTTTAAATCTTTTTGCCAAATCTTTTTGTCAAATCTTTTGTCCCATTTTTCGCTCCCTCTAACCTATTTCACCCCCAATTGAAATAGGCAACTGCCAAGGCGACCTTTGGCATCACACCTTCGGAGCATAAAGCCCTCAAAGGATTAGGCGCTGAAAACCTGCGTGACAACATGACCAACTTAGAACTCATTTTCTCTATGTTAGCTATGTTAGCTATGTTAGCTATCTTGGGCGAAGAAGTCACCCGTGGGCTTGCAGAGGATAGTAAAGCCACGGGATTTGAGGATAACCGTGAAGTAGCTGTGAAAGGCGGCAAAGCAGCCGGGGAAGCCCGTAAACGACTGGAAAAAGTAACGGGTAAAAAGGTGGTGAGTGAAAATAGCTACAAAACACTCAAGGACGGCGACCCAAAGGCGTTGCTGTAATAAGCCGTTAAATAAGCCGTTAAATAAGCCAAATAATATTTTGTGGTTTTCGGATGCCTTAAAGTGACTCACTACGATGATAGTGAGTCACTTTTTCATGCGTGAAAAACCTAAAAAGGTGCTAATGGTCAGAAATACAGGCGCTCGTTAAGCTATTTAGTAATATTGAGCTATATTTTTTAGCGTTTTCCCAAATATTATTTCGTTCATTATTTTATTCCTTAAAAAGTGACTCACTATCGTCGTAGTGAGTCACTTTTCGCACTTATGAACTGAAAAATGGGTGATTTAAGCACTTGATAACCAAAATAAGCCATTAAATAAGCCAAATAATATTTTGTGACTTTAGAATGCCTTAAAGTGGCTCATGTCCGATGATACTGAGCCACTTTTTCATGCGTGAAAAACCTAAAAAGGTGCTAATGGTCAGAAATACAGGCGCTCATTAGTATCCGTTCGAGGAAGAGCTTATTGTGAGAAGAAAGGTGATTGAGTACCTTTGTGAGGAACAAAAAAGGAACGGATGGAAAAAGAAATAAGAACAGAATCTATGATGGAGCCCATAATAAAGGAGTGGCAAGAATCA
>JANMYC010000860.1:0-3933 GCA_031381715.1 Saprospiraceae bacterium | reverse complement strand
GAATCTAATACGATACCGTTAATTTTTGAATTGCCAACGGGCTTTTGAGCAAAAAGAGGAAGTGTATAAAGGCAAATAATGAGTAATAAAAACTTTTTCATCAGGTAATATTTTAATAATTTAGTCGAGTGATTTTTATTTTAAATTCCATTTTAGGTTTCGCATTTCTGGTCTCGTACGTTTAAATAGTATTTATTTGTTTTATAGTACAAAGGAAAGCTCTTTTTTTTAAGCAATATTAGATACTATACCATTCAGCCCTTTGGCTCGACAACTCGGCAAAAATCTCCACTTCGGGACTTATCGATTTTAAAAAGGGAGTTATCGATAAAAAAGGCTGGAGCGTATAATATGGAGGAAAATACTGAGGGGGTATTCGAGATAAGCCGTTTTATCAATTTTAAAACACCTTATTTTGTGTTAAAATTCCTTAAAACGCTCTTTATAGTTTATAAATCCAGTTTTAATATAATGCAGTCATTTATTCAACGCAATCGAATTTTCTTTTTACACGCTTCCTTTTGGTGCGTGTATTTTTCCTTTTTTTACTATTCTATCAGTTTTCCGAGGAAAGGCGTAGAGCCTGACTTTTGGGAAACTATCAGCAACACCGTGTATCAAGTTGTTTCCATGCTCATCATTGGCTACCTCAATTATTTTTATTTTTTAAAACGCTTCTTAAATCATAAGAGTTTTGTGCGCTATTTATTGGAGTTTGTGCCTTCTTTCACGGCATTTATTTTCTTATTTTTAAAAGGAAAACAATATGTCATAGATGGATGGACAGGCTCAGAAAAATGGGTTTATTCGGAACGTTTCGCTATAAATGTGGCGTTGAGCACTCTTTTTATTGTTGTTTTTGTGGGAATGTTGCGTTTTGCCGAAGATTGGTTTGAATTAGAAGCGAAGCGAAGGGAAGTTGAAAACGAAAAATTAATGGCTGAATTACGCTTTTTAAAAGCCCAAATCAACCCGCATTTCCTTTTCAATACCCTCAATAACCTTTATTATTTGGCTTTTACCAACTCGCCCAATACTACGGAGGTAATTGCGATGCTTTCTCAAATGATGCGGTATATGATTCATGATTCAAACCACGCGCAAGTACCCCTCAGTAAGGAGATAGAATACATGGAAAACTATATCAGCCTTGAAAAATTGCGACTCAATGGACCCGTAAGGATTGATTTTAAAGTGGAAGGCAGGGTAGAGGGCATCCAAATTGTGCCTTTGATATTGATTACTTTCCTTGAAAATGCCTTCAAACATGGCATAAGCACCAACTCTCATGAGGCTTTCATCGCAGTCAATATTTTGTTAGACGAAAAGAACTTAGTTTATACCGTTGAAAACAGTAAATTGCCTACTGACTCAAATACAAAATCGGGCATCGGTTTGCAAAATGTGCGCCGCCGTTTAGAATTGAGTTATCCCAATAAATATAAATTGGATGTTAAAGACAGTCCAGATGTTTATTGGGTGGAGTTGAAATTGCAATTAGATTAATAGTGAAATCGTTTGCGCGATGATATAAATACAAAATAACCGTTCTTTTATGAACCTTACCTGTATAATTGTTGAAGATGAGCCTTTGGCAAGGCAATTATTAGAGCAATATGTTCTAAAATTGCCCTATTTAACTTTGCTTAAATCTTTTTCAAATCCCTTAGAAGCACTTGATTTTTTAGGTCAAAATGAGGTAGATATTCTCTTCTCTGATATTCAAATGCCCGAAATAACCGGTATTACGCTTTTGAAAATTCTAAAAAAGAAGCCCTTAATTATACTCACGACTGCATATTCCGAATACGCCATTGAGGGCTATGAGTTGGACGTAATTGCTTATCTTTTAAAACCCATTACCTTTGAAAAATTTATAAAAGCAGTTGAAAAAGCACGTCAAATTAAGACGGATAGGCAGATAAATCAAGAGGAAAAAACGGCAAAAGAAGAGTTTATAAATGAACAAAAAAGCGATTATACTGATGAGCGCATTTTGCGCCATGAAGCTCTGCATCAGGGGGGAGCCCAATCATTTATATTTGTAAAAGACGGAACTAAATTGGTAAAAATTAAGCTAAAAGATATACTCTATATTGAAGGTTTAAAGGATTATGTCAGCATTTTTACCCGTGAAAAGAAAACGGTAACGCTCCAAACGCTCAAATCGTTGGAAGTGCAACTACCTGATAATCAATTTATTAGAATCCATAATTCCTATATTGTCTCTCTTGAAGGCATAGAATCTATTGAAAAAGAACGGGTGCAAATCGGTAAAGTTTTCATTCCCATCAGCGATACATACCGCAAAGCTTTCAAAGAATTTATTGAAAGAAATCAGTTGGGATGATAAAAGTAGATTTTAGACAATAGACGTAAGACATTAGACGAGCTAATTATTCATTTTTCGCATAAAATTGTGATTAATCAATGATACATACCCAAAAAGAAAAGGAAACACCCATTACAAGTGTTTCCTTTTTCAATATGAGAAAGAGAAGTAAAACTTCTACTTTTTTCGGATTACGTATGACGAATGCCTAATTTCTCACAAATTGCACGGTAACGCGCGATGTCCTTGTCATGCAAATAAGCCAAGTGACGCTTACGCTTACCTACTAATTCCAAAAGAGCACGACGACAAGAGTGGTCTTTTTTGTTAGTTTGAAGATGTTTAGAAAGCTCTGCGATTCTGTAAGAGAAAAGAGCTACTTGACCCTCAGTAGAGCCAGTATTTTTGGCTTCGCCGCCATGTGTAGAAAAAATTTCTTCAATTTTTTCTTTCTTTAAATAAATTGCCATTTTTGTTAAATTTTACCAAATGCGATTACGGAAATCTTTTTTAGTTATGCCTTTTTCAAAGCGAGCGCAAAGGTAGATGTTTTAATAGAAAAATAAAAGCATTTGTGAAATTTTTATTACATATTCAAATTCATATTCAAATTCATTTTCAAATTCGTTTTCATTTTCATAGGGCTTTACCCTATTCTGACATATGTCGCCCTTTCAGGGCTTCAAATGCGTGAAAGAATTTTTAAAAATATAAAGCCCTGAAAGGGCGAAATGCATCAGCATAGGTGAAGCCCTATGAATATGCGAATACGTTTGAAAAAATTAATCAAGTTATTTTTTCAAAAAACCAACGCTCGCCTCCACCAAATCCAAACAAAGAGGCGGTAAAACAACCGAAGTATAAGGATGTTTACCCCCAAAGGTATGGTCAGCATCAGGTATAAGGTGGACGCGTGCTTTGGGTTTTAATTGATGTAAATGTTGTGCAGCGGAAGGAGGGACGCTGGTATCGGCTTCGCCATGCACTATAAGCCACGGTTGTCGCACCCGAGGAGCGGCTTCTTCCAAGTCAAAAAGGTATTCATTGGCTTCATAATCAGCGCATAAAGCGTAATAAAGGGGCATATTTTGTCCCGTTCGAGCGTTTTTTTGAAAGATAACGCCTTCATTTTTCCAATGGGTCTTGAAAGTTTCGTCTGGCCAAAGCCACGCCAATGACGGGACAGCTGCCCACGTAATAAGCTTTTTAATGCGGTCATCATCGGCAGCTTTGGCGATGGCGAGTCCGCCACCTCGGCTGTGCCCAATCAGTGCGAGTTGGTGGATATCGAAATTGAATTCTACGGCATCAGCAGTGACCCAATCCAAAACGACGTTCAAATCTTCCCACTCTTTGGAGTACGTATTGCGCCCAAAGGCTTCTAAATCACTAAATTCTTCTTGATTTTCGGGCGTCGTGCCGTTGTGTGAAAAATTAAATTTGATGAATGCGAACCCCGCTTTCACAAATGCCTCGGCTATTAAATGCCAGCAACCCCAATCTTTAAACCCTTTAAAACCGTGGGCAAATATCACAACGGGGGCAGGGGTTATGATATTTGGGCTATAAATATCCATCATTATGGGATAATCATCGGCGCC
>JANMYC010000848.1:0-4077 GCA_031381715.1 Saprospiraceae bacterium | reverse complement strand
GCCGAAATGATACCATTAATAGGTGTTGGAGGAGCCGTAAAAGGTACGGTGGGTAAATTTTGCTTTTGTACGCGCGTTAAAAACCCTGCTTTAATGGTTGCTGTCAAGGTATTCGTTAAAATACGAGGGAATTTCAGCGGCTCACCCGCAAAACTAAAGGCGCTTTTCATAATTAATGACAACTCATTGGGCAGCGGCTTGGGCTTGAATGGCTTTGGAGGTGGTATTTCTTTTTTCTCGGAAGTCAAATCAAAAAGTAAACTCAAAACGCCCGCGCCTGCCACACCGTCTATCGCCACGTGGTGCATTTTTGAAACTAAAGCAACCGAGCCCGCTGGTATCTGAGGAATGGTATCCAAGCCTTCGATGAAAATAAATGACCACAATGGACGTGACTGGTCTAAGGGTTCACTGAAAATTTTGGAGGCAATTTCACGTAATTCTTTCCATCCGCCGGGTTTGGGTAAAGCGATGTGCATAATGTGCAAATCTATATCAAAATTCGGGTCATCGACCCAATAAGGGTAGTCAATACTGAGGGGTACATACATCAAGCGTTGTCGCATCTTTGGTATCAGATGCAGCCGTGAATGGATGATTTGCTTAAAAGTTTCAAATTTTAAGGAGCCTTCAATCACCGCTAACGAGCCTACGTGCATGTGATTGGTAGATGATTCGGCGTATAAAAAGGTGGCATCCATGCCCGAAATGGCTTTAATGTTGGGATTATTGAAAGTGTCAAGTATCTTTTTTTTCATGCGAATTTTTAGTTTGGTAGATTTAGTGATGAATTCGGACTTAGCACCCCCTCAGTATCAGCCTGTTTTTTTGACTGTTAGAATGGTTTATTTTTTATTTTGTCCGCCACAAGTTATACTTTTTGATTGAAATAGTATAATTGTTAAATAAGTTTCTTCAAATCTTGTAACTGATTTGTAACTCTATTTTGCTACCTTTACTTAAGTAATTATTCTAACTCAATTGGTTGATTGAAGATTCGAATAATCCATAAAATTAGAGTAATTTAAGTATCCAATACCTATTTTTTCAGTTAAAATGCCACTTACGATGACTAAAAAAGACGAGACGGCTTCTTTTGTTTTACGATTCACGCAAAAAATATTTGAAAACGAGCAAGGAGAACCTCAGATTCAATGGCGAGGCAATATGCGCCATGTTCAAAGTGGAACAGAAAAAAACTTTTCGAAATTTGACGATGTTATTCAATTTATCCAAACCACTTTGACGGATTTGACCGTGCAGGCAATGGAGCATAAATCGCCCGAGGAACAAAAAGGTATATTATCTAAAAGCTTCGACCTTTGGAAAAAAATGGCAATCGAAGCGCCTAAAATGGTGATGGATTCCATAAAAGATCCTAAAAAACAAGCCCACCAGATACAAGAGCAAATTCATCAAGTCAGTGATGCCCTCAATCAGAAATTTGATGAAGCCCGTCAAAAATTGGAAATCGATGATTGGCGAGGTTCCACCAAAACTGATTACAAAAACATTGTGCAAATGTTGGAAAAAATGTCCAATGAAATCAGTGCACTTAATCAAAAGGTGGATAAACTTTCAAAAAAAGCTAAATAATATTGCTTATTAAATTTTCAATAAGTGCATAAACAGGTTAAATCACATTGAGTCTCTAAGGCACATTATAATTCTAAACTGTTGATAATCAATATTTTAAAAGTTAAATCAGGAAAAATATCTTTAATTTATTTTACAGAAGTATTTAAACACTAAAAACCATGGCTAACGATAAACAATGAATTTAACGGACGAGAGAATTGAAAATATAAAAGCAAAACGGGCTAAAGCGGGGGTTCAGGTGCAGACTTTGGGCAATTTTCAGCTTTGGCGCGATGGCGAAATTGTGCCCACCAAGGAGTGGGGACGCGATAAAACCGTGCAGCTTTTTCAATTTTTCGTGACTTCTCGTTACAGAAAAGCTTTGCATAAAGAACAAATTATGGATAGGCTTTGGAATGAAGACAGTGAGAGCGGTGACCCTTATTTCAAAGTAGCCATGCACGGCATCAACAAAATTTTACAACCCGATAAAAAAAGCCACGCGGAGGCGCATTATATACTCAGACAGGGATTGACCTACCAATTGAATTTGAATGAAATGTGGATTGATACCGATGCTTTGGAGGCATACATTGCACTCGGAAATCAAGCTTTGATAGATGAACCTCAGTTGGCGCAAAGGGCTTATCGAGAAGCCATTGATTTGTATCAAGGTGTTTACCTGCCCGAACGGTTATATGAAGATTGGTCATGCGATGAAAGAGAGCGGTTGCAAGTTTTAGTTTTAGGGGCTATAATTACGCTTTCGGAATTAATAATGGATGAAAATCCGATGGAAAGCATTCGATTAGCGCAACAAGCATTGCTTATTGACCATGCTTGGGAAGATGCTTATCGTCTTCAAATGGAGGCTTATTTCCGCAAAGGCAATCGCCCAATGGCTATCAAAACGTACATGCAATGTGAAAAAGTTTTGGAAGAAGAGTTTGGTATCGAACCTTTACCCGAAACCAAACAGCTTTTAAAGACAATAAAAGGGATTTAGGTAGAGGGTAGAGATGTGCTAATGTCAATCAATTATTAATATCGACTTAATTCAAACCTTAAAAAAGCCCTTTATACTGAGGGGGTGCTCTTCTGAAAAATTTTTTATTTTTTTTAATATAGCGTAAAACATTGATTATCAAATAAATACAATTTTTTATCCCATCTTTTTCTTCTTTTTTTTCTAAAAATATTTCCTCCATTTCTGTTTGTAACTTATCTGTAACTTGCCTGTAACTCCTCTATTCTACCTTTGTATCATCAAAAGGAAAAAATAAATGTTTTACATTAAAAAAAATATCATAAAATGGCAAATCAGAAATTAAGCAACAATTCAACAATCACTTCAGCTTTGAAAAAACAAGCTACAATTTTAAATAAAGAATTGCTCCAAGCTTCAAACGAATTGATCGAAGGTTCAGTAGCTACTGCTGAAAAATGGCAGAACTTAACTGAAAAAGTATTGAAAACGGGCTTAAAAATGTTCGGCAAACAACAAGACATGCTTATCACTGCTTTGGAAGCTACTAAAGGTCAATTGGATGTAAGCACCAAAAGATTTAACAAATTAGTGGGTAAAAAACCTAAAAAAGCGAAGAAAGAAGTGGTAGAAGCAACCTACGAAAGCGACCTTACTATCGATAGCGTTATGGAAGCTGCTACCGTAAAAGTAAAAAAAGCACCAGCTCCTAAAAATAAGGTTGAAGTTGTTTTAGCGTAGTTTTCAGAAAGCACTTCATTTAAGTTTTAAATATTAAAAATAAATTTTAAAATATATAACTATCTATATAAAATGGAAAATTCAGTAAAGAAAGCAGTAGCCAACACAGAAACTATTGCTAACAAAAGCATCAAATCAATCACAGAAACAGCTAAAAATATCAATAACGAAGTATCTGAAACAGTGGAAACAGTTGTTGCAGATGTAAAAGCTAACAGCCAAGAAATCAAGGCCATCGCTACCAAAGGTGTTAAAAAAGTAGCGGCTAAAACTGAAACAGTAGCTAATAAAAGCATCAATAAAATTGCAAAAACGGCAAAAAACATCAATAATGAAGTTTCTGAAGTTGTAGAAACAATCATGGAAGATGTGAGAGTAAACGGCCAAGAAATCAAAGCTGTAGCGACTAATACTCTGAAAGAAGCAGCAAAGAGAATAAATATGAAAAAAAGTAGCAATATCATCAAAGCTACTGCTGAAAAGGTGAATAACCAAATTCAGGAAACAATGACTGAGGCTATTGGAGTTGCAAGAGTAAACGCCAAAGAAATGCAAGCCAATGCCTTTAAAATGGCGAAGGAAGCAATCGAAAACATTGACGTAACTGAAAGAGTAGGCACTATCAAAACTGTTGTAAAAAATGCAAGTGATTTCACTCTCGAAACTGCGGAAGAATTAGTGGATGGCATGATCAGCAACGGTGAAAAATGGCAAAATGTAGCGGCAAAAGCTATGAAAAGCGGTCTTAAATTGGCAGAAAGACAACAAGAGAT
>JANMYC010000832.1:0-7327 GCA_031381715.1 Saprospiraceae bacterium | reverse complement strand
ATATTGGCGTGAATATCATCAGTATTAACCTATTGAAACATGACATCGGTGGGTGCCAGATATTTACCAATATTGACATTCACTTTTGATACATAACCATTAATCGGCGAATAGACCGACACCGTGCGCGTCATATTGTTTTCAGTCAAATTATTGGGATTAATGCCAATCAAGCGCAATTTTTCCGCCAATCCTTTTTGTGAAATCTGCTGCAATCGGAACTCTGATTGCACTAGTTGAAGCGTTTTTTCGGCGTTGATTTTTTGAGTATTCAACTCTTGTTGACGCGTTAATTCCAATTGTAAATAGTCCAATTTAGCAGAAGTGGTCAAATAGTCCTGCTGCAATTGGATATAAGCGGCATCTTCTAAAGTTGCTATTATATGCCCTTTTTTAATCGGCATACCGGGCAATAAATCCGTTTTTTTCAAATATCCACCCATCGGAAAACTGACAGAAATAAGATTTTGTGGCGGCACGTCAATTACGCCATTCACTTTTAAAATCCCTTTTAGGCTGCGCATTTCAGCTTTTCCCACTTGGATTTTACCGTTTTGTAATTGAGCATCAGTAAATTTGCCGGTGTTTTCTCCCGTTTTTCCTTCGGATACTGAGGGGGTGCTTTCAACTTTGTTATTTTTACAACTTATTGAAAATAAAGCTATTATGATGATGAATTTTAAATTTTTCATTGGATATATTTTTCAACCCATAAGATTTTGAAATCCGTACGAGCGCCTTTATTTAATAATTAAAAATTGATTTTATCTCGATAACCACTTGATTATATTGTCGAATGGCCTCCAAATATTGTTGCTCAATCGCTAAGGCTTGAGCCACTGAAAACGACCATTCTACATAGCCAATTTCCCCGTTTTTACGGCTGATATTGGCAATATCTCTCAGCTTTTGGGCTTGTGGCAAAGCCGTTTTTTCAAAATAAAGCACATTTTGTTGTTCTTTTTGAAACTGTTGCGCCAGTAATCGGTAGCGATTTTGCGCCACTGTTTCACGCGCTTTCAGCGTGCTTTGCGCCACTTGCTCGCCGATTTGAGCGGCGGCTATTCGGCTTTGAGTTGCTTTTTTAAACAACGGAATCTGCGCCCCGAATTGAAGCGTTGAAAACTGCGGAACGGCGTTGAAAGTGTAGTCTTTCGTTCCAAAAGTCTGCGTACCTCGAACCGATTGCAAGGAATAACCCGCCGAAAATGAAGGTAATAATTGGTCTTTTTCTACTAAAATTTGCTGTTGTACAATAGCAATTTGCTGTTTTAAAAATTGCAATTCGGGATGGTTTTTAAGTAAATCAATATTTTCAGGCAATGAAAAAACCGCTTTCAAATCCTGTTTATCAGGCATGTACCCCCCCGAGGTTTCGGGATTAGACGCCTCAGTATTTTGAGTATTTAATAGGTTTTTTAACTGAATTTGATAAAAAGCAATGTCCGATTCAAGCAATTGCAACTGATGCGCTATTTGCAAACGTTGTGTTTCCGCCGTTGTTTTTTCCAAAATGCCTGTTTCACCCGTTTTTAAACGAATTTCAGCATTTTTCAAATTGGTCACATACAAAGAATCATGGCGCAAAAGCACCGCTTTTTGCGCCATTAAGTTGAGCAATTCATAATAAACAGCATAAATTTGTGCTTTCAAATCATGCTCATTCATCGCCACCGTTCGGCGTTGCAATTCCGTTTCCGCTTTCAATAATTCACCCCTTTGACGATACGTTTTGGGCAACGAGAAAGATTGCGCAACAGACCATCGTGAGTCAAAAGCGCGGCTATTGATTTGCCCCAATTCTGTATTAAAACTGGTTTTAGGGATATCAAAAGCCGTGTTTTCAAATTGCTCGGATTGTGTCACTTTCAAGCGTTGTGGCTTGAGTGTGGCGTTGTTTTCAAGCGCAATTTTCACCGCGTTTTCAAGCGTGATGGGCTGACTGTTGGCAATTTGTGCTTGGTTTTTATTTAAAAAAAACATAGAAAGCAGTCCTAAAAACACGATTTTAGGGTTATTGAAACATAACTTATTCCTCAAAAAGGTCAGATTGAAGAGTCCAGCGGACTCGCACATTTGTAGCAAGTATGATTTAATATTTTTCGTCGAGTCCAGCGGACTCGCACATAAATATTTCCAATGTGCGAGTCCGCTGGACTCGTTTGGTTTAATACCTTCATTTCTACAAATGTATGAGTCCGCTGGACTCGCTATGCCCGTCCATCTTTTAAGCACAATACTGAGGGGGCATTTATTTTTATAATTGATATTCATTTCAAGAAAAGTTGATAAAAATGAAAAATGAGCGTTTATCCTTGAAAATTGATACCTCTACGACCTAATTTACAAGGATGAGGGATTTTAAACTGACTTTTTACCCCCCTTTTTTTCAAAAATCAGATACAGAATCGGTAGCACAAAGAGCGTCAAAAGCGTAGCTGTCAATAAGCCCCCGATGACCACCGTTGCCAACGGGCGTTGTACTTCTGCTCCCGCGCCATTGCTCAAAGCCATTGGTAAAAAGCCCAAAGACGCCACCGCTGCTGTCATCAAAACGGGACGCAACCGGGTACGAGTAGCTTGTAAAACGATGCCTTTTAGATAAGCGTGACCCTCACTTTTCAACTGATTACATTCGGTTATTAATACTATTCCATTTAAAACTGCCACTCCGAATAAGGCAATAAAACCCACACCCGCTGAAATAGAAAACGGCATATCCCGCAGCCACAAAGCCAAAATGCCGCCAATGGCTGAGAGCGGAATGGCTGAAAAAATCAATAAACCTTGCTTGATTGAGCCAAAAGCGAAGTATAAAAGCACAAAAATCATCAAAAGCGACACTGGAACGGCTATTGAAAGCCGTTGTTTGGCAGCAATCAGGTTTTCAAATTGACCACCATAGGTCACTCGATAACCAGCAGGAAGGCGGATTTGCTTATCAATTTTAGCTTGCAATTCCTGCACAACGGTTTGCACATCGCGCCCACGCACGTTGAAACCAACGGTGATGCGGCGTTTGGCTTCCTCACGTTGTATCTGATTCGGTCCCTCAATTATCTCTACTTTTGCCACCATACTGAGGGGTATCTGTTCGCCACGGGGCGTGGCGATGAGGAGGTTTTGGACATTAGATAAGTCTTTACGCTCATCACCGGCCAAGCGCACCGCAAGGTCGAAGCGTTTTTCTCCTTCATAAACTTGACCCGCCACTTGCCCTGCAAAAGCGGTTTTCAAAGTGCTGTTGATGTCTTGAATATTTAAGCCAAAACGGGCGATGGCAGCACGGTCATACGCCACTACAATTTGCGGCATACCCGTTACCGTTTCAACGTACAAATCCTTTGCACCTTCAACGCCATTGATGATATTACCCAATTTTTCGGCATAAATAGCGAGTGTATCAAGGTCTTCACCGAATATTTTACAGACCACATCTTGGCGTGCACCCGTCATCAACTCGTTGAAACGCATTTGAACGGGATACTGAAAACCTGCAGTCACGCCCGGCACATCTTCAAGCGCTTTTGACATTTTTTCAGCCAATTCGTCAAAGGTTTTAGCACTTGTCCACTGTTTTTTATCTTTTAAGATGATCATCATATCGCTTGCTTCAATGGGCATCGGGTCGGTCGGTATTTCACCCGAGCCGATTTTAGTAACTATTTTTTCAACTTCAGGGAAGTTTTTCAAGAGGATTTTAGCCGCTTGCTGCGTGGCATTGATGGTGGTCGTTAAAGAACTGCCCGTTAAAACGCGGGTATCCACCGCAAAATCGCCTTCTTCTAATTTGGGAATAAACTCGCCACCCATACCCATTAATATCCAGGCGGCTACCCCGAATAGTAAAAGTGCACTTGAAATAATCAGTTTGGGAAACCGTAAAACATTAAAAAGTGCCTTTTGATAACCACTTTCAATAACCGCCATCATGCGGTCAGAGATGGTGGGTTTATGCACTATTTTTTTACTTAAAAACAAGGCAGACACCATCGGAATATAAGTCAAAGACAGAATAAAAGCCCCCAAAATGGCAAAAGCAACCGTTTGAGCCATCGGTTTGAACATTTTACCTTCAATACCTTGCAGTGAAAGAATAGGTAAATAGACAATTAAAATGATAATTTGCCCAAAAACGGCAGCATTCATCATTTTACCAGCCGTGAATTTCACTTCTGTATCCATTTGTTGTTGTGTAAAACGGTCAGTATGGGCTAAGGCTTTGCTGTGATACAGACGATGCATGACGGCTTCAACGATGATAACCGCCCCGTCAATAATGAGCCCAAAGTCCAATGCCCCCAACGACATTAAATTGCCTGAAACACCGAAAAAATTCATCATAATGATGGCAAAAAGCATCGCTAAAGGTATAACCGAAGCCACAATTAGCCCCGCCCGAAGGTTGCCGAGAAATAAAACAAGGACGAAAACAACAATTAAAGCGCCTTCAAAAAGGTTGGTTTCAACGGTACTGATGGCGTTATTCACCATTTTTGTACGGTCGAGAAAGGGTTCAATCATCACGCCTTCGGGTAGGGTTTTTTCAATGATTTTAATGCGCTCCTTGACGAGTTTGATAACTTTTGAGGAATTTTCACCTTTTAGCATCATCACAATAGCGCCTGCTACCTCACCTTTATCGTTAAAACACATCGCTCCGTAGCGGGTTGCGCTGCCGATTTTCACTTCTGCAACGTCCTTAACGATAATGGGAATCCCCCCCTCAGTACTTTTTACCACAATGTTCTCAATATCGGGAATGGCATTCACCAAGCCTTCGCTGCGAATATAAAGTACTGTGGTACCTTTTTCAATGTAAGCACCACCCGTATTTTGGTTGTTTTTTTCAATGGCGGTAAAAATATCGGCAACTGTCAAGCCTTGCGCTTTGAGACGGTCGGGATTAACGGCAATTTCGTACTGTTTCATTAAGCCACCAAAACTGCTCACATCCGCTACGCCCTCAATACCAATTAATTGGCGGCGCACAATCCAGTCTTGAATGGTTCGCAACTCCATAGCGGTATAGGCTTTTTCAAAACCGGGTTTTGGACGGACGACATATTGAAAAATTTCCCCCAAACCCGTGGTGACGGGTCCCAATTCGGGCGTACCTATGCCAGGAGGCAACTCTGTTTGTACTTTTGCAAGCCGTTCAGTGACTTGCTGCCTTGCCCAATATACATCGGTTTTATCATTAAAAACGATGGTGACAAGCGATAACCCAAAGCGCGAAAACGAGCGCATTTCGATAATACCAGGCACATTGGCCGTGGCTTGTTCGATGGGAAAGGTAATCAAACGCTCCACTTCGGGCGCTGCCAGTGAAGGCGTAACGGTGATAACAAGGACTTGATTATTCGTAATATCAGGCACAGCATCAATCGGCAACTGGGTCGCTGAGTAGCTTCCATAACCGATAAGGGCTAAGACGAATAATCCGATAATCAGTTTATTGCGAACTGAAAATTGAATAATATGATTGAGCATTTTTTAATGGTATCGTTAAAAATTTCTTATAAAATATTTAAAAACGCACCCCTCAGTATTTCAATAAAAAAATACATAAAACATTGAAAAACAATGATTTAAACTAAATTTTCATTAAAATAAACAAGGTTGTTTTAAAATGATTTAAAAATGAAAAATTTAACTCACACGCGGCGGTTGCCAAATATCGGTAAGATTCCGAGATATGAAACTTTGATTGAAAGACGGCATAACCTGTTTTTGTTCAGGTGAAACCAATTGAGCATTTATATTTAAAGTAGAATAATTAATATCAGAAACGACTAAGAGCGTACTTACTGAGGGGTGGGCATTTTTCAAAGGCAATTTAGAATGATCATGCGCCGTTTGGTGCTTCTTAAAATCAGAACCATAATGCAACTCAATAAACGACCAAAATGAAATACTCGCATCCGTTTTTTTATGCTCGTGAAAATGCTCAATGAGGTTGGCAATTTTACCCATATCACTCCACATCGTTGACGGCACAAGGGTGGTCAGCGAAAAAATCGAAAGGAGTGATATGGATATGAATTGTTTCACGACACAAATTTATCCTTTTTTTATTACGAAAAATACTTTTCTATAAATTTATATTTCATCCAAATGCGAAAATGATATCAACCTGCAATCGATACACCAATTAATCGTCCAATGTCATAGCTGTCGCTGATTATCCAAATTTTTACAAAAATCGGGAATCATGGATAAATTTTGGTAGTTGAAAGTCACTTCAAAAACTGATATAAATCATGTTTTTTAATTGACATTCAACCTATTAAGCCATCCGTTGTTTCACAACTTCATATAAAATAATACCCGTTGCCACCGACACATTCAACGAATCCGTCGTCCCGATTTGCGGTATTTTAAAAGTTTCGTCCGAACGGCGAATGAAATTAGCATTTACGCCTTCGCCTTCGGAACCAATTAAAATGGCAGTGGGGATGGTAAAATCTATTTCAAATAGTTGTTTTTCTGCTTTTAAATCACTTGACACTACGCGCACACCCGAAGAGCCTAAATAATCCAAAACGCCACTCATCGTTTTTTCCCGACAAACGGGTATCTTGCTCAATGCCCCAGCCGATGATTTCATGGCATCGGCATTGATAAGCGCGCCTCCTTTTTGTGGGACGACGATGGCATGTACACCCATGACCTCAGCAGAACGAGCTATCGCACCAAAGTTGCGCACATCCGTAATGCTGTCAAGTAACAATAACAGAGGTATCTCCCCTTTTTCAAATATATGCGGTAAAATGTTTTCCAGACTTTGATACTCAATCATGGATAAAAAGCCTATCACCCCTTGGTGAATAGCTCCTTTTGCCGCCATTTTATTGAGTTTCTCTTTGGGTACCATACTGAGGGGTATGTCGTATTCCTTCGTCAATTTGCGAAGTTCGATTTCAGTTTCACCCGTTGTACCTTGCAGGAGCATTACTTTTTCAAAAGGTTTTCCCGCTTTGATCGCATCTACCACTGGATGACGACCATAAATAATGAAATTTTGTTCACTCATACCGCAAAGGTAAATAAGAGTATGTTTAAAATTCTGGTTTTGAGTTAAAATTGAAGTATTTTTTTGGCTCAGTGATTCAAATTTTGGAGACATAGCCAAAGCTACGTTGAGAAAATTTTAATCATTGAGACAGAAAAAGACTCGATTTTAGCCGAAAGCAGAAATTTAAACATACTCTAAAGCAAATCGAATTGAATGAAATCGCTCAACTCTATTTTATCATTGTTTAGGAATGAACCATAAAAAGGTATCTGTACGTATTCATTTCATGTTTTTATAAAACACAATTTT
>JANMYC010000831.1:0-3969 GCA_031381715.1 Saprospiraceae bacterium | reverse complement strand
GGATTCTTTTTAGGCGTAAAGCAAAAAATAAAGTACCCAAATTGGTTATTATATTTTCTTTAATCAAGATAAATTTTTTGAGAAATAATGGATTATTTAAAGAAAATTTAGGGCAGAGTAAAGGAAATAGAATGACTAATTTGGCTACTTTATTTTTTGTTTTACGCCTTAAATAAGACACCCAACCTCTGAATACTCGGAGGTTGGGTGCTTTTTTATGTACTCAAAGCCAAAGGGCTTATCAAGAAATTTAATAGTATTTCTTGACTTTTTTTCTGCGCGCTTCTTCTGAAACCGCAAATGCAAAAATGCACGAAAGGAGTACGAAAATAATAAGGATCATCATGGGTTAGAATGTATTAAACGGTTAAAGAATCGGGATTTAAAATATAAATGGTTTTTCTAAGTCTCTCTGGTATTTACGAGTATTTGAGTAGGAAAGTTTTTTAAAAGCAAAAAAAGTGCCTATGATTCGATAACGAATCATAGGCATCCGATATTGTCAATAATGAGTGGGTAGAAAATGGTAAAATTGACATTAAATTTTCCTACCAATTATTGATTTTTATCCGCCAATCGCCTTTTTAAAACGTGCGTTTACTTCTTCCCAATTGATGACATTGTAGAAAGCTGCCATGTAATCTGGACGACGATTTTGATAATGTAGATAATATGCATGTTCCCATACATCCATACCCAACACAGGTGTTCCTTTTTTCTCAGCAATATCCATCAAAGGATTGTCTTGATTAGCCGTAGAGGAAACGAACAGATTTTTATTAGCATCAACGGATAGCCATGCCCAGCCTGAACCGAAGCGCGAAGCACCAGCATTTGAAAATTCCTTTTTGAAATTTTCAAAACTGCCAAAAGCACCGTTTATTGCCAAGGCAATTTCACCTTTAGGTTCTCCACCGCCGTTCGGGCTCATAATTGACCAGAACATGCTGTGATTCCAGTGACCACCGCCGTTATTGCGGATAGCCATTGGGAATTTTGAAATATGAGCTATCAGGTCTTCAAGGGATTTTCCTTGAGCAGTAGCATCAGCTGCAACAGCATTATTCAGATTGGTTACATAGGCATTGTGGTGTTTGCCATGGTGTATTTCCATCGTTTTTGCATCTATGTGCGGATCTAAGGCGTTGAACGCATAAGGCAACGCAGGTAATTCAAAAGCCATAATATTATTGGTATTTTTAGTTTGAAAAATGGTATTTGTTGATGTTTGTGATACCAACTCGGACGTCACTGTTGCGAGCGAAATACTGAGGGGTATCGTTTTAATAAAATTTCTTCTTTTCATATTTCGGGTTTTTATAAATAGTTAAAACACTCACCAAAGGTAAGAAGTTTTAGAAACTGACAAATTAATTTCAGGTGGATATTTTAAATTGCCAAAGTTGTCTCTATTTTAATAGGATTACTCAAAACTTTATGCACAGGGCAGGCGTTAGCTATTTGCATCATACGTTGGCGTTGCTCGTCTGAAATGTTACCGATTATCTTTATTTCGCGGCTGATAGAAGTCGTTTTATCCGTGGGTGTCATTTCAGTGAGGTTAAGTTTGACTTGTATGTCCGCCACATCCCATTCTTTTCTATCCGCATACATTCGGAGCGTGATGGCAGTGCATTCGCCCAAAGCGGCAAGGAGCAATTCGTAAGGCGTCATGCCCGTATCTGCTCCGCCTTGAGCCTCAGGCTCATCGCCAATAAGAGTGTGTTGACGGGCTGAAATGAGGGTTTTATATTTTTCTTTCCCAATAACTGCGGTGGTTGTATTAATTGAATCCATATTTTTAAAATTTAAAAACGCATAAATATGTTGAATTTCATTAAAATATCTTTTGTCATATTAGCGACTTGTATCACTTGTGCCTTACCTGCTCAAAACAGTGCATACAGGAGAGTACTTCTTTTCACTAACAACAACAATGATACAGCTTTTACGAGACAGCAAGAAATTTTAAAATCCGTTTCAGCTGGTTGTCAGGAGCGAGATATCCGCGTGGAAACATATTTTTTTACCCAAACGGATAAAAACATTTTGAAAAAATATGGTATCTCAAGCCCGCAATTCACCTTTTTACTCATCGGAAAAGACGGCGGCACGCGCTTGCGCTCTTTAAAACCCATTTCGAGTGAACAATTATTTAATTTAATTGATTCAATGCAGATGCGTAAAGATGAAATGAAACGCTTAAAAAATCAATAAAATTTGAGCTTAAATATCGGTTTTTAGTTTTTTAGATAGCGCTGTTATATTGAATAAGTTTCTTTTGGAATACAAAATGAAGCATTTCGGATACAAATATCAAGCATTGGTCATTTTATTAAAATAAAGCTGATTAGTGTTGCATATCTTTGCTTTCTCAGATTAGAAAGTTTTAGCAACTACATTTCTTTTATTTTCAAGCGTTTATATTAGTTCTAAATTATAAATAGTTAGATTGACTATTGACTTTTATAAATTTTTAGAAGAACTTTGCCTTACAATTGATAAAGTCAATTTTTTTAGTTTGTAATTCGCTCTCATTATTTTTTAAAATTCTGATAAATAATTGATTCAATTATAAAGATTTAGTTTTTGTGTTTATTTGTTTGGATAAGTCGTTGGGTCGTAATAGGCTGACGACTTTTTTTATTTTGTCTCCTTCCTAATTCTTATTCAACCTTAAAAATCGATTTTTTTAAAAAAAGTAAAAAAAATAAATGAAGTATATAGTTTTCTATATGCGTTAGCTTAATTTTGCCTTGTCGTTACAATAAAGTATTTTAACTTTTTATAATATCATCAATTATTATGGAATATCGCATAGAAAAAGACACGATGGGCAAGGTGGAAGTACCCGCTCATGTATATTGGGGCGCGCAAACGCAACGCTCTATCATGAATTTTCCGATAGCTCAAGACATCAACAGGATGCCAAAAGAGATTATCCGCGCTTTTGCTTATCTTAAAAAAGCGGCTGCTATCACTAACTTCGAAGCGGGCATTTTACCGAAAGAAAAAAGCGACCTCATCGGGCAAGTTTGTGATGAAATACTGAGGGGGGAGCTTGAAGACCAATTTCCGCTCGTGGTTTGGCAAACCGGCTCCGGCACGCAATCCAATATGAACTGTAATGAGGTGATTGCTTACCGAGCGCACGTCGTGAATGGTGGTAATCTCATTGATGAGGATAAATATGTGAAACCAAACGATGACGTGAATAAATCACAATCGTCGAATGATACATTCCCGACGGCAATGCACATTGCGGCATATAAAATATTGGTAGAAACGACCATTCCAGGTATTGAAAAATTGCGGGATACGTTACACGCTAAGGCTGTTACGTTTAAAAATGTCGTCAAAATTGGGCGTACGCACTTAATGGATGCCACACCGTTGACAGTCGGTCAGGAGTTCAGCGGTTACGTTTCGCAGTTGAATCATGGTTTGAAGGCGATTCGCAACACATTGGAGCATCTTTCTGAATTGGCTTTGGGCGGTACGGCTGTGGGCACAGGTATCAATACCCCCCCTCAGTATTCCGAGAATGTTGCGGCTAATATTGCTAAATTAACGGGTCTTCCTTTCGTCACCGCTGAGAATAAGTTCGAAGCTTTGGCAGCTCACGATGCCATCGTAGAAGCACACGGCGCATTGAAAACGGTGGCTTGTTCATTGATGAAAATAGCCAACGACGTTCGCTTTTTGGCGAGTGGTCCCCGTGCAGGCATCGGCGAATTACACATCCCTGACAACGAACCTGGCTCGTCAATTATGCCCGGTAAAGTGAATCCTACGCAGTGCGAAGCGATGACTATGGTGGCGGCTCAAGTTTTGGGAAATGATGTAGCAATTAACATCGGCGGCGCTACAGGACATTTTGAATTGAATGTTTTTAAGCCCATGATGATTTATAATTTCCTACATTCTGCCCGTTTGATAGGCGATGTTTGCGTTTCATTTAATGATAAA
>JANMYC010000819.1:0-2896 GCA_031381715.1 Saprospiraceae bacterium | reverse complement strand
AGTATTTTAATATTTATGCGCACTTCAATTAATAATTTTAAAATTTTTTATAAAATGAAAAATATAAATTTTAGAAAATATTTATCTGCTCTTTCTATACTGGGATTGCTTTTTGTAAGCCAGTCATGTAAAGATGTGTTGGATGAAAAAGTCATTTCAGCCATCGGCAATGACTATATCAATACCGCAAAGGGTTTTCAAGATGCTTCAAATGCCGCTTATTCCCCTTTAAGAGCCTATTATGGCACTCAGCCAGGCCTTACGTTTTCAGAGTATGGCACTGACCTTTATGCAACGGGTGCAGATGGTTCTTACAAAGGCTTTCACTTTTATGATGCCTCTTTGAATGCCAATATTGACTATTTAGCAGGTATTTGGGATGAACTTTATAGAGGTATCAATACGTGTAACGCTGTTATTGATAGATCATCTAAAGTAACAGGTGTTACAGATGCAGTAAAAAAGCAAAGAGTAGCAGAAATGAAATTCCTTCGTGGACATTATTATTTCATTTTGCTTCAACAATGGGGCGGTGTAGACTTGCGCTTGAGTGAAACCTTAACGCCAACCAAAAAAACGGCGAGAGCTACCGAAGCCGATATGTACAAAGCCATCATTGCCGACCTTGAAGCGTCTTTACCAGACTTGGAAGATAAAAAAGCATCTTCTGATTATGGCCGTGCAACTAAAGCTGCAGCAGAACATTTATTAGCAAGAGTTTATTTAACACGCGGAAGCGCTACAAAATCCACTGCTGATTATACAGCAGCAGCAACATATGCGCAAAACGTGGTGAATCGCAGTTATTTCAATTTATTACCAGATTATGCCAGTGTTTTTGATGAAAATAACCAAATCAACAATGAAGTTATTTTTGCGGTTCAATATACTACTGACCCATTAACCAATGCTAACTCAACACCTGTAGGTTTTGATGGTGGCGGCAATAACTTGCATTTATTTTTCGGTATGCAGTATGACGTTCAAGCAGGCATGCAACGTGATATCTTCTACGGTCGTCCGTTCAAGCGTTTGCGTCCAACAAAATATTGCATTGAAACAGTGTTTAGTGATCGTGTAAACGATTCCCGTTACAAAAAATCTTTCAGAGATACATGGTTGTGTAATAAACCGGGTACTTATACCAATATGTTCGATAATTCAAAAGCATCGCTTACTTTCAAAGCAGGGGATACGACCATATTTATGCCTGGTTTTGAAATGCCTTTAGCAGAAAGGGCTACTAAGAAATATCAAGTATTGGTACCAAGCCGTTATGATGAAGCCTTGTTCCCAACTTTAACGAAATTTTTTGATACAAAACGTATAGACGTTACTCAACCAAGTGGTAGCCGTGATTATTTCGTTTTCCGTTTAGCGGACACCTATTTGTTATTGGCAGAAGCTCAGTTATTATTGGGCAAAAAGACAGAAGCGACGGCTGCTATTAATAAAGTACGTCAGCGTGCAGCATTCCCAGGTAAAGAGGCTGCTATGCTCATTACTGAGGCTCAATGCACTATGGACTTCTTGATGGAAGAGCGCGGTCGTGAATTACTTGGTGAGCAAAGCCGTTGGATGGATTTAAAACGTTGGGGCAAATTGGTAGAACGTGTAGCACAATACAACCCACAAGCGGCTGTCAATGTTAAAGCAATCCATAATTTACGCCCAATTCCACAAAAGCAAATCGACCTTTCAGAGGGTGGTAATACTGTTTTTCCGCAGAATCCAGGGTATTAAGGCGTAAAACAAAAAATAATATACCCAAATTGGTTTATTATATTTTCTTTAATCAAGATAAATTTTTTGAGAAATAATAGATTTTTTAAAGAAAATTTAGGGCAGAGTAAAGGAAATAGAATGACTAAGTTGGGTACATTATTTTTTGTTTTACGCCTAAAATGTATATTGAATAATAGTAGGATTAAAAGGGTGTTTAATAATTTATTTTCTTAAGCCCCCTTTCATTCCAATTGTTTTAATAGAAAAAGATACCCCTCAGTATTCTTGTACTCAAGGCATCGCCACACCACATAGCATTCCATTTATAAATTATTGCGATATAAGTGCCTTTGTCAATTGGATAAAGGATACCCTTTTTTTGCCCAAACGCGCTACAACTAAATTATGTGTAACGTTATATAATATCCGAACATGTCAAAAACTAAAGATTTAATGACAGAAAATACTTGGATACTTTTAAGCCTGTATTTAACCAATCAAGCAGATGATGACCAAACTCTGGAAGTATTAGAATGGCGTGGAACTTCGCCCGAGAATCAAGCCGTTTTTGAACAAATGCAGAGAGTTTTACATCAAAAAAGAATCAGATCCACTTTTAACAGTGAGGAGGCTTTTAAAAAATTAGATAAAAAAATAGGCAGATTATGATGAATGTTTCACGCCTAATCTCAAAAGGGATTAGAAAAACCACAAATTGGGCATTGATTTACACCATCCTTTTTACAGCTTGTGATACCAATAAAACGGCTGTTTTAAGTAAAATACAACCACAATTAGGTTATCGTTCAGCTGAGATATTGAAATTAAGCGGTTTACAGTTTAAAGATTTAAATAAAAATAAAAAACTGGATAAATACGAAGATTGGCGTTTACCAGTTGACGCCCGCATACAAGACCTTACTTCTCAAATGACAGTTGAGGAAAAAGTAGGTTTTATGCTCATCAGCACCACAAGATTAAAAGGCGATTGGTCATTCGAACAAAATGCGCCAAAAGAAGAAATTACCAGCGGTTTTAATGAAAAAGACCTTGTGCAAAGCATGAATATGTTTTCTAAAAAACCTCTTCCCTACCCTATGTTGTCCGCAGCGGGTACCACAAAAGGCATCACTCAGAATCATTTACGCCATTTCATCTTAAGAGCCAATAC
>JANMYC010000769.1:0-4816 GCA_031381715.1 Saprospiraceae bacterium | reverse complement strand
CACCTTATAAAAAAGGTGATAAAGCTTGGGCAACGTGACAGTTTAGATGTTAGATATTTAGAGGATAGTTGTTGGAAAATAGAGTCAACATTTAATATCTATCATCTCTCCTCTAACCTCCAACATCTAATTTTAACATTTTGCTTTACGACTTTAACTTTTTCTTACCAATACCCCCTCAGTATAAATATTAATTTTACACTGTTTTTTAACGGGTAATCAATTTTTTATAAATTAAAATTAAGTTTCATCTGATAATGAAAAATATTCTTATTTGCGCAACCTTCTTAGCTTTAGGATTCACAGCGAAAGCTCAAACGCCTACCGTTCCAGCGGACGTTAATGCTCTATTACAGAAGCATACTTGTTACACATGCCACAATCCAAGTAAAAAAATTGTAGGACCAGCTTGGAAAGATATTGCTGCAAAAAACTATACAGTTAAGCAGTTTACAACATTAGTAGCTAAGCCTGTTCCCGCTAACTGGCCTGGTTATCCACCAATGGCAGCACTTCCCAATGTACCGAAAGGCGATATCGCTAAAATTTACGCTTGGGTAAGCACTTTGAAATAGAGTATTCAAAAAAACCGTAAAAGTAAAGATTCAAAATGGGCTTGATTGATGTGTCATCGAACAAGCCCATTTTAAGATTTTACTAAAAATACTGAGAGCCTGCCTCGATTGCTCGGGGGGGTACCCTCCACACATTTTAAAAAGTAACTAAACAATAAAGTAATAAGTATGGCAAATCTGAACATAAATTCTGAAAAGAAAAAATACGACGCTATCGTCATTGGCTCTGGTGTCAGCGGTGGTTGGGCAGCTAAAGAGTTGACTGAAAAAGGCTTGAAAGTGTTGATGCTTGAAAAAGGTAAACCACTTGAGCACATCACTGGTTACGCCGACGGTCAAAAAGATCCTTGGCAATATGAACACCGTGGCAGAATAACCACTGCTCAAGCCGAAGAGCACCCGTTTTTGAAGCGCGACTATCCTTACAATGAGTACAATGAAAAGTACTGGATGAAAGATACGGATGCGCTTTACACTGAATCTAAACGTTTTGACTGGTTCCGCCCTGATATTGTCGGCGGAAAATCCATCATGTGGGGACGCCAATCCTACCGCCTCACCGACCTCGATTTTGAAGCCAATGCCAAAGACGGCATTGCCACTGACTGGCCCGTCCGTTACAAAGACATTGCACCGTGGTACGATTATGTAGAAGGTCACGCCGGTATTTCAGGTGAAAAATTAGGTTTATCGCATTATCCAGATGGCAACACTTTGCCACCAATGGATATGAATATAGTTGAAAAAGACGTTAGAAAACGCATTGAAAAAGCTTTTCCGGGTCGTTACATGACCATTGGTCGGGTTGCTAATTTGACGCAAACGCATAAGGGACGGACTCAATGTCAGTACCGCAATATGTGCAGCCGTGGGTGCCCTTTTAGTGGTTATTTCAGCACTCAATCATCTACCTTACCGCCAGCGATGGCAACTAAAAGATTGACGCTTCGCCCTCATTCCATCGTCAATTCTATCATTTATGACCCTAAAACGAGCAAAGCAAAAGGCGTTTTGGTGATTGACAGTGAAACAAATGAAAGACATGAATTTTTTGCTAAAATCATATTTGTATGTGCCTCTACAATCGGCTCTACATGGATTTTACAAAATTCCATATCCCCTCAGTTTCAAAACGGTTTGGGCAATTCAAGTGGTGTTTTAGGACATTATTTAATGGATCATCACTTCCGCAACGGAGCCAGTGGCACGGCTGAAGGCTATGAAGATTTTTATCTTTATGGTCGCCGCCCGAATGGTATTTATGTACCTCGTTTCCGAAATATGGGTGGTGAAAAGCGGGATTATATTCGAGGATTTGGTTATCAAGGCGGTGCAAGCCGCTCCGGCTGGCAGCGCACAATTGCTGAAATGGGTTTTGGTGAAGAACTCAAAGAAAAAGCAACGGAACCCGGACAGTGGACGATGGGTTTGGGCGGCTTCGGCGAGTGTTTGCCGTACGAACAAAATCATATGAAATTGAACTTGGATAAAAAAGATAAATGGGGACAGCCGACCGTCCATTTTGACGCTGAATTTAGAGACAACGAAATGAAAATGCGGAAAGATATGATGAATGATGCAGCGGAGATGCTCGAAGCGGCTGGCTTGAAAAACGTCAAAGCATACGACCGTGGCTCATATCCGGGCATGGCAATTCACGAAATGGGCACTGCCCGCATGGGTAAAGACCCTAAAACAAGCATTCTTAACGAGTGGAATCAAATACACGAATGTAAAAATGTATTCGTTACCGACGGTGCAGCAATGGTTTCTGCAAGTTGTGTAAATCCTTCATTGACCTATATGGCCCTAACCGCTCGTGCAGCTGATTATGCCGTGAAAGAATTGAAAAAGAAAAACCTTTAATGATTTCGGATATGTGGTTTCGCATTTCGGAGCCGCCGAAATCCGAAATCACATATCCGAAATCGATACCCCTCAGTATCTGTAAAAAAATCCACCTTGAGGACACTCATTGTGGATTTTTTTCATTAATATCGCATGGTTATTTTAAAACTGAAATATACGCCATCTATTTTCATCACTCTCCTATCTATGATTTTTGATTTTTAAAAACACAAAATTATAAATAGGTTTTATAATAAAAACTAAAATGAACCGCCGCACAGTTTTGAAAACTTTCACCACCACTGCCGCAGCAGCTTTCGTTTCTGAAAGCCTTACTACTCGTCTTGAAGCAGCCAATGTGCAGCTCGACAATGTAACTAAAGGGAAAATTAATCATTCCGCTTGCCGCTGGTGTTACAGCTCAATTCCGCTCGATGAATTGTGCAAACGCGGTAAAGAAGTGGGCTTACAAGCCCTTGACCTCTTGAACATTGAGGAAGTACCCACTGCTCAAAAATACGGTTTGACTTGCTCAATGGTGAATCATAACCTCAAAGGATATGGTATCCCGAAAGGTTTTAACCGCATTGAAAACCATAAAGATTTAATTGCTTATTACGAAGATGCTATCCCAAAAGCAGCTAATTTGGGTCTTAAAAACATCATTTGTTTTTCAGGCAACAGAGCGGGTCTATCGGATGAGCAAGGCTTAGCTAATTGTGCAATTGGATTGAAGCAGATTTTAAAAATTGCTGAAAAGAATAAAATCACCATCTGTATGGAACTTTTAAATTCAAAAGTTGACCATAAGGATTATCAATGCGATAACAGCAATTGGGGAACAGCTTTAGTGCGCTCAATTGGTTCGGAACAGTTCAAATTGCTTTATGATATTTATCACATGCAAATCATGGAAGGGGACGTAATCCGCACTATTCGCGACAATTACCAATGTTTTGGGCATTATCATACAGGCGGTGTACCGGGTCGTAATGAAATTGATGATTCGCAAGAGTTGTATTATCCTGCTATCATGAAAGCCATTGCCGAAACGGGTTTTACAGGTTTTACAGCCCAAGAGTTTATCCCTAAAAATGCCGATAAAATCGCCTCTTTGGATAAATGCGTGAAAATATGTGATATTTGATTGTATTGTTAAATTGTTAAATTGTTGTATTGCTGTATTGTTTTGCATATTAAGAGCGAACAATACAGCAATTTAACAATACAATCAATAACTCATTTCTACAATCTTCTCCACGTCAGAAGGCTTTAAATTCCTCCGCTCACCCAAGCCCATCCAACCACGGGTGGTAAAGCGTTCAGCAATTTTTTCTGCCGTTCCTTTGTAGTCATTTGTATATTCTGAAAGCTTAGTTTGGATGCCCAAAGAGTGAAAAAAGTCTTCCGTTTTTGAAATAGCTACTTGTGCCTTCTCTTCAACCGACCCCTCAGTAACGCCCCAAATTCGCTCGGCATATTGTGCCAATTTCTCTTTTTTAGCTTCAAAATTATATCTATAATGGCTCGGAGCAATGATACTCAAAGTCCGTGCATGGTCAATGCCATACATTGCCGTCAACTCATGACCCATCGCGTGCACCGCCCAATCATTGGGAACGCCTTTTTGAATCAAACCATTCAAAGCCATCGTGCAACTCCACATAAAATTAGCGGCTGCCGTATAATCTGACGGGTCTTTCATGATTTTCGGTGCGATTTCTACCAACGTTTGCATGATACTTTCAGCAATTCTATCTTGCAAAATTGCCCCAATGGGGTAAGTCATGTATTGCTCCAAAACGTGGGTAAAAGCATCCGTTATGCCATTCGCCAATTGTCTTTGTGGAATAGATTTCACAACTTCTGGGTCTAAAATTGAAAACTCTGGGAACAAACCAGGTCCGCCCATGCTCAATTTTTCCTGCGTTTCAGCCCGTGTAATCACTGAACCTGAGTTCATTTCAGAACCCGTAGCCGGCAATGTTAAGACACAACCGAACGGCATTCCTTTTTCAGTGCGAATGTTTTTGGCTAAAATATCCCACGGCGTATCGCCCGTGTACAATGCTGCAGAGGATAAAAATTTAGTACCGTCTATCACGGAGCCACCGCCCACAGCCAATAAATAATCAATATTTTTTTCTTTGATAATTTTCAAAGCTTCCATTAAAACGGCATACTCAGGATTGGCAGGAATACCACCAAATTCGATGACATTGAAGTCTTTCAAAGCCGTTTTTACTTGCTCATAAATACCATTGTGCATGATGCTGCCGCCGCCGTAGAGCATGAGCACATTTGACTGAGGGGGTATCTCTTTAGCAATACGCGCAATTTGCCCTTTTCCGAAAATGATTTTAGTCGGGTTTTTAAATTCAAAATTTAACATA
>JANMYC010000757.1:0-4250 GCA_031381715.1 Saprospiraceae bacterium | reverse complement strand
AAGGTGGGTTTGATAAGCGGAACGGTCGAAGGTGTAAAATCCTGCTATTGTATAAACTGGGCTGCCTTTGAAAAAATCAGCCAATTATTTAAATCATTCATTGATAAAACACAATGTTGTAAGGATAGTGGATGTTGTTAGGTTTTAGTGCTTAGTTGTTGGTGCTTAGTGCTTAGACGCACCTAAAGCATACCAAGCACTAAGCACCAACATCCAAGCACTAAATACGTTTTTTTCACATTTTAAATTTAATAAAGCTATGAAAAGTTCTGATTGTTGTGGTCAAGGTGGAGGATGCTGTGGCATTTTGTCAAGCATTTTTGGCGGCTCATGCTGCTAGTCGCTCCTAAAACTCGTTCCGCCGTTTTAATGACGGCGGAACACTTTTAGTTTTTAAGGATAAGCATAAAGCGTATTTTAAAAAAAAATATTATAATACATTGAAAATCAGTATTTTAAACAATAAAATTATGGAAACTTCAGATCAAATTAAGGAACTTGTGCGTCAGAAATATTCTGAAATTGCTTTACAGGATAAAGCGGATAACATGGCGTCCTGTTGCGGGGCAGGTGGATGCTCCACGGAGGTGTATAATATTATGTCCGATGATTACACTGAGTTAGAAGGGTATAATCCCGATGCGGATTTGGGTTTAGGCTGTGGTTTGCCAACTCAATTTGCTAAAATCAAAGCGGGAGATGTTGTCATCGATTTAGGCTCGGGTGCTGGTAACGATTGCTTCGTTGCTCGTACCGAGTCGGGTGAAACAGGCAAAGTCATTGGCATCGATTTCACAGAAGCCATGATAAATAAGGCACGTGAAAACGCCGATAAAAGAGGTTTTAATAATGTCGAATTTCGCATGGGTGATATTGAAAAAATGCCTGTGGGTGGTAATATTGCCGATGTGGTGGTGAGCAATTGTGTCTTAAATTTAGTGCCCAATAAACCCGCTGTTTTTAATGAAATAAAACGGGTATTGAAACCTAAAGGTCATTTTAGTATTTCAGACATCGTTTTAGAAGGTGAATTGCCCGAAAATATTAAAAAAGCGGGTGAAATGTATGCCGGTTGCGTATCAGGAGCGATTCAAAAAGGGGAATATTTAGAGATGATTAAAGCGGCTGGTTTTGAAAATTTGACCATTCAAAAGCAAAAAGCCATCATTATACCCGATGATATCCTCATAAAATACATGAATGAAGATGAAATCGAAGCATTTAAAAAGAGCGAAATGGGCATATTCAGTATCACCGTTTTTGCTCAAAAGCCGAGCATAGTTAATTTAGCGTGTACACCTGGTGGTGGTTGCTGTTAAAAATTTAATCCATGAGTTGAGTGTTTTGAGAGCCTTATCATTGAAAAAATGATTTGGATTTTGATTTTTTTTAAGATGTCAAAATATTAATTTAGAGTGCTGAGGGGTTACTCTAAACCTTCAAGGATTATAAGATTGGGGGCTCAATAATGATTATTAAAAATAGGAAAAGCTGAATTGAACGCCAATTTTATATATCTTTAGGGAAAAAGTAAAAAATAAACTACCCAAATTGGCTTTTATATTTTCTTTAATCAAGGCAAATTCTTTGAGGAATAGTAAACTATTTAAAAAGGATTTAACGCTGAGTAAAGGAAATAGAATTGTCAAGTTGGGTAGTTTATTTTTTACTTTTTCCCTTAATTCAATTTTTATGGAATATTTGAAGTGTATTTTTTAATTTTAAAAAGACTTATGAAAAATCAGGACGAAAACAAAGTTTGGTTTACTGTATTGGTTGCAGCCTTGGGCTATTTTGTGGATATTTTTGATTTGCAATTGTTCAACGTGATTGGCAAGCAGAGTTTGGGTGAGAAAGGACTGAATTTAAGCCCAGAGCAAATTGATTATTACTACGATTATGTTCTGTTCAATTTTCAAATGGGTGGTATGTTGCTCGGTGGCTTGCTGTGGGGTATCATGGGTGATAAACTTGGGCGGAAATCCACTCTTTTTGGCTCTATTTTGATTTATTCCCTCGCTAATTTTGCCAACGGATTTGTGACGGATACGACTACTTATTCGATTTTGAGGTTTGTGGCGGGTTTTGGTTTAGCGGGTGAATTGGGAGCTGCTATTACCTTGGTGGCAGAATTGATGACTAAAGAAACGCGCGGAATAGGGACAATGATAATCGTGGCAATGGGTGCATTGGGTGCAGTTGCTGCGGCTTTTGTGAGCAAGGCTTTTATATGGAATTACGCTTATTTTATCGGAGGCGGCTTGGGTTTGACGCTTCTTTTGCTGCGATTCAGCACTTTTGAGTCAGGAATGTTCGAAAATCTTAAAAATACTGAGGGGGTATCGAAGGGGGATTTTTTATCCCTTTTCACAAGCCGTGAGCGTTTTGTAAAGTATCTGATGTGCATTTTATTGGGCGTTCCTATTTGGTACACATTGGGGATTTTAATCAAATTTTCACCTAAAATAGCCGAGGCGACGCAAGTGCAAGGCAAAGTGAGCGTTGCCGACGCTGTGATGTATGCTTACATCGGACTTTCAATGGGCGATTTAATATGCGGGTGGCTGAGTCAGGTCTTTGCTAATCGTAAGAAAGTGGTTATGTTTTACCTCGTTTTTTGCTTGGCTTTGGTGGTGGTTTTACTTTATGTAAAGGGATTGACGGTCAATCAATACCTGTTTTTATGCTTTTTAATCGGTATTGTTTCGGGATATTGGGGTCTTTTTGTCACAATAGCTTCGGAGCAATTTGGGACTAATATAAGGGCAACTGTGACCATTACAGTCCCTAATTTTGTGAGAGGAGCGGTGATATTGATTACTTTGGGATATAAAACTTTGGAAGCTTCGAACGGTACAATTTATAGTGCAGCGGTGGTTGGGGTTATTTGTTTAGCGCTTGCTTTCGTGGCAATTTTGTATTTAAAAGAGACTTTTGGAAAGGATTTGGACTATTTTGAGCCTTCATGAGGTTTTATACTGAGGGGGTATGCTTGGGTCAATGAATTAGAATAGGGATTCCGAATTTCGGAATCCCTATTCGTTTTAGGCTATTTTTCACTATTCAAAACTGCTCGTTTGAGGTGTTCTTTTAGCAATATTACCTTCTATTAAGGCTTTTATTTTGGGAATTTGCAGTTGAGTAGCTGTGTAGCCGATTTCGCAGAGTTCTTTGGTTTTTGACATATTAAAAGAGCTGTAATCGTGGATTTGCTCGGGTGCGATGTAGACGTCTAAAAGTTTAACGTTGGGTTTGGAGTTTGTCCAAAGGCTGAGATCGGTACAACGTTGGGTGATGCCGAGGAACGAATCTAATTCTTTATTGGACGACACCACTACTTTGGGTTTGACATTGCTGCCAATCAAAATATCGCAATGGTCACGGATAATTTGAGCGGGAAGGTTGTTGGTGATGCCCCCATCCGCGTATAATTGACCACCTATTTCAACAGGTTTGAAAAGCCACGGCACAGCGCATGAAGCCATTACCTTATCGAAGAGTGTACCCGAATGAAAAAAAACGGGTTTGCCGATATTCATGTTGGTAGCGCAAACGAATAAAGTGTGTTTGAGGCTTGAAAAATCATCTTCTACGATATATTCAGCCAATCTTTCTTTCAAATAATCCAACTTGACCCAACCCGCGCCGGGGAATCCCACCAAGCGAAATATTTTATAGAAACTGCTGCTACTGACCAATTCCTCCATTTCGTCAGGTGTGCAACCATTAGCGTAGAGTGCGCCCATGATAGCACCCGCACTGGTACCCGAAACCACTTCCGGGTGGATATTATTTTCCAAAAGCGCACGAATGACGCCGATGTGTGCAATGCCTTTTGCACCCCCGCCCGATAGTGTTAGACCGATGCTATAATGTGAATTCATGTGATATTACAGGTTTCAATTTTTAGGATAAAGTTAGTTTTTATTAAAACGGTTGTCAATAACATAAAATATTAACGTTTGGAAACGATAAATTGTATCATAAAAGCTTAAAAATGTGCTTTTATCTCAAATTTTAATTAAAAAATAAATATTTTTTTTATTCTAATGGGTTTTATACTGAGGGGGTGATTTGAAGATATTAACCATTAAAATCGAGCCAATACCCTAATTTTTTGTGGTAGAAGTTAGTGAATGCAAAATTATATTCCAGAAAAAAAAAGGCAATCATGTTCCGATAATTGTTTTTTTTTAAAATATGAATGGACATGTTGAAAAATAAGCAAGAGTTAAGATTAAGTTAACATT
>JANMYC010000752.1:0-3282 GCA_031381715.1 Saprospiraceae bacterium | reverse complement strand
AGTCAAGATGTTGTAGATACAGCTTTGATGTTGCAGGTACGCGATGCCGTTGAAATCATTGTAATAAATGTAAACATTGTAATAAATCAACTCGTTTTTTTAATAGAAAACCATCGAAATACGATGATGATGGGGCGCACTTTTATGCAACAAGCCAAGCCCATTACCTTTGGTTTCAAGGTAGCAACTTGGTTGGATGGTGTTTTAAGGGCAAAAAAGCGTTTATTATATATTTTAGAAGAGAATTTTACGGTACAACTGGGCGGTGCCGTAGGTCATTTGAGCAGTATGCCTAAAAATGGCTTTGAAATAGCTCAAGCTTTAGGAGATATTTTAAAACTTAATACCCCTCCCCTATCATGGCATACACAACGAGATAGATTCGTTGAAATAGCGACCATTTTAGGTATTTTAACAGGTACTTTAAGTAAAATCGCTAAAGACGTGAGCCTTTTGATGCAAACTGAAATTGCGGAGGTTTTTGAGCCCTCGGGCGCAGGAAAAGGCGGCTCTTCGACCATGCCGCACAAGCGCAACCCTGTATCGTGCATGGCTATTTTGGCGAATGCTCAACGGGTTCCGCCACTCGTTTCCACCATGCTTTTATCCATGACTCAAGACCACGAACGAGCAACGGGTGCTTGGCACGCCGAATGGGAAACGCTTTCTGATATCGTAAAATTGAGCGCAGGAACAGTGAAACAAGCCTTAGAAATGACCAATGGTTTGGAAGTCAATACCGAGCAAATGCTCAAAATCATTGATTGTACTGAGGGGTTGATTTTTGCTGAAAATGTTTCGCTCGCTCTGTCTCTCAAAATAGGGAAAGCCGCGGCGCATGAATTGGTTGAAAATGCCTGTAAAATGGCCGTTTTAAGTAAAAAACACCTTAAATCAGTTTTAAGAGAAGATAAAATAGTCACTGAACACCTATCAGATAAAGAATTAAAAGCCTGTTTCAAGCCTGAAAACTCCATTGGCTTGTGCAATGTTTTTATTGATAATGTTTTGAAAAATGTGTAAACGATGTAAACATTGATTACAATAGTCAAATTCTCTTCGATTTTAGGCTCAATATTACAATGTTTACATAGTTTACATTTTAACAATATCACTAAACCTCAATTAAGGAATCAATGGCACTGCCCCATTTTTACTTTCATACTGTGAAATGTACAATTCAAGAGCAGTTTGTAAAACGTCTTTTATATTTTTTCTATCCCAATAGGCAATGGCTTTTATTTTTTCAAGCGCATCTTCTTGCACGATAAAAGTTGCCCGCGTCTCCCCTTCTTTCAAACCTTTCTGAACTGAACTTTTTATTGTGGGTTCAGCCATCGGTATTTTAACTTCCACTGGTTCATTTTTTATCACAGGTGTTGGCTGTGAAACAATAGGAGTTGGCTCCACAACTGGCGCAATGGGCGTTTCAACAACCGGTTCAATTTGCACAATCTCGTTTTTTACTGAGGGGGTAGTCTCCGTAACTGGATTGGGATTAGGTTCTGCTCTTCTGGGCGACATAGCGAGCAACATATCGGCATTAATGAGATTTTTCTTTGCCATATTTTTACATGTTTTACAATGTTTACAAATATTACACAGTCAAAAAGGGCTTTTATTGGGCTATTTCAGCACATAGTTGACGATAATCTTCGGCACCAATGCTTTTGGGTGCATATCGGAATATATCAACGCCTTGGGTGGGCGCTTCCGCCAGTGCGATGTTTTCCCGGATAAAAGTTTTAAATGCCGCATCACCAAGCGATTGACGAATGGTATCGAGAACATTCCGATTGAGTATTTTACGACCATCGTATTTAGTAATAAAAACACGGTCAATGCTCAAGCCGATTCTTCCTATAGCCTCATTCAATATTGCATAGCCTTTTAGAGCTAAAAATTCGGCTTCGATGGGCACGTAAATTTCATCGGAAGCCACAAAAGCGTTGATTGATAACAGACCCAATGAGGGAGGGCAGTCAATCAAAATGAAATCATATTGCACTTTCAAGCCTTCAATCAAGCGATTTAGTATCTCTTCTCGCTTAAACTCGGCAGATAACTCGATTTCTGCTTTTATTAAATCGAGCGACGAGGAAATGATATCCCACCCCTCAGTAATTGTGAGCGGGGTGAGTGGAAATTCGCCCCGCAAGGAGCCATAAATAGGGAAATTCGTTTCCATCAAACCCAAGCTTTGCGTCAGATTGAACTGTGGGTCAAGGTCAATGAGTAAGACCCTTTTGCCCATTTGGTGCAATCCTGCGCCAATATTGATGGTAGATGTCGTCTTCCCTACTCCACCCTTAAAGTTAGCAATTGATATTACTTTAGCCAATGTTTACATGTTTTACAGCATTTACAAAATGTGATTTACGCACAAATATACTTGTTTTACATTGATTACAAAATTTAAGTTGTAAATTATTGAAACTATGTAAACGTATTAAACAGTGTAATCAACACACAAATTTGGTCATTTTATAAACAATTGAATATTCTGAATGCATATAAATAGTCTCATTACCAGCTTTTTTTTAGTTTGTAGCTTATAAGACTCGCAAGACCAAAACTACGTGCTTTTCAAATAAAATAGCTTAAAATCAAAAAATAGAAGTAAACATAGCTTTAAAATTTTCGTCCGTTTACATTCTATTATAATGTAATTTATGTAATTCATGTAAACATTTTAATTTAATTCAGAAAAATTGCCAAAAATTGCTTTTTTTCTCAAATAAATATGTAAAAATAAGTAAAACCTCCTTGTAGATTTAATAGTGTCAGAACTATATTACCACCGCTCTGATACTATTAAAAACATATTATTTTCTAAAAAATACCTAAAGACTATTAAGAATTAAATGATTTTTCGTTTTTAAGTTTATTTATTTAATTAGATTCAGATTATCTCTTAAATAATTGATAACCAATAGATTACAGCAGTCTTTGTGTTTTTAATAGGTACATTTATAGGGTCAAATAGGTACATTTGTAGGGTTTAAAGGGTACATTAACGGGGTTATCTCAGTACATAATTGGGGTTTAATGGGTACATAATTGGGGCTATCGCGGTACATTAATGGGGTTTGTACCTAATAACGTTTTCAATGGGAGTCAAAAAAGACAAATAGGTACATTAGTGGGGTTTCAATCTATTATAAATCCTTTTATTCGGTACATTTGTGGGGTTGTGCATGCTTAATGGTTTTAAGGTGAAATGAACTATAAAATATTCAATTAGGTACATAATTTGGGTTTGATTTTCAGCATACAATTCTT
>JANMYC010000736.1:0-2546 GCA_031381715.1 Saprospiraceae bacterium | reverse complement strand
AACAAATATTGAATCAAATTGCTCGGCTACTTTTATCATTTTTTTAAAAATATCATCTGTATAAACTGTTAAGTAGTTGATGTAAGAAAATATAATATATGCGAATTTTAAGAATATAATAAATGATTAACTTGAAAAATTATATTCTGAATATATAAACAAAAAATACCCTAAACAGAATATAATTTTGAAAAATTTTTATTAACCTTTTCTATTTTTAGCGAAACGCAAGCTGTATGGTGTAGAAAAAGTTTTATAAAAAAGCACCAATGTATTTGAGCCATAAATCATCAAATCCCCATTTTGTATCGTTTTGGGATTCAATGAATTAACGGGTAAATTATCTTTCAAATTAGCGTATTTCTCGTTGCCATTCAACTCAACCATATTGATACTTAAAGGCATCATCGCTTTAAATGCGATAACCGTTTCAGTGTCATAGAGCGTTGCCTCAAAGGTTTTAGTGCCAATTTTAATTTTCATCAGACTATTTTTTGTGTTGGTGTTACTACTTTTCTCATGTGACTGATTTTGGATAGGATTACTTTTATCGCAAGAACTTGATGCGAAAAAAAATAGGTAGAACACGTTTAAAATGATGGATTTCATAATCGTTAAATTTTTATCTTTTAAAACCGCTTTTCAAATTCAATCTTCTAACTCCTTTATAACCCGTGCTGGTACACCTCCAACAACGGTATTCATCGGTACATCTTTGGTCACAACCGACCCTGCCGCAACAACTGAATTTTCCCCCACCGTTACGCCAGGAAGAATAATTGCTCCAGCACCAATCCATACATTTCTTTTAATTAAAATGGATTTTAAATCAAGTGCTTTGCGTTCAGACGGTTTTATCGGATGATTTTCTGTGATTAATTGGACATTTGGACCAATTAATACATCATCTTCGATAGTTATGCCGCCCAAATCCAAAAAACTGCATCCATGATTGATGAAAACATTTCGACCGATATTAATAAATCGCCCAAAATTGGTGTGAAATGGGATAAAAAGTGTCGTTGTATTGTCCACTTTTTTTCCGATTATTTCACCTAAAATCTGTCTCACGGCATCAGGATTCGTGGATTGATTGAGTTCAGCCGATAATTTCATCGTAACGCCAACCCCCTCAGTAATTTTGTAAAATTGGGGGTCGCTGTACTGAATAATTCCCCCTTCGAGCATTCTTTCAAATATATCTTTATCGCTATTCATTTTTAAATTAAATTATCTAAATCAAAAGGCATTTCACGCATTCTTTTACCTGTTGATGATATGCTTTTATAACGGATTAAACCTTTTTATCTAAATGTAGTAAGACAAACAAGACGATACTTTTTTTCATAAACTTAATACCGATAAGTGAACGATATTTTGTAATGGACAAAAGTAGCCCACCCCACCATTCCCAAATAATGATTATCAAACCGATGATTAAGAAAATCAAACCTCTTGCAATCTGAAACTACGTGGATTTAAGCCAGTCATTTTTTTGAAGAAATTATTGAAATAAGTCGGATATTCAAAACCCAAGGCAAAGGCTATTTCTGCTATATTCCAGTCCGTATGTTGTAAAAGGGCTTTAGCTTCGCTTACAATGCGTTCTGAAATCAAGGTTGTGGTGGATTTATCTGTTATTTCTTTCACACAACGGTTCAGATAATTAACATGAATAGATAAGTGATTGGCATAATCTTGTGCCGTTTTGAGTTGTAGTGGATTTTCTATGTTTTCAATTGGAAACTGACGTTCTAATAGTTCCAAAAAAACGCGTGTTATGCGAGATGTGGCATTTTGATTGGCATTAAAATTTTCAGAAGGTTGCAATTTTATCGCTTCATGAATAATGAGTTGTATGTAATTGCGAATAAGCTCATCTTTAAAAGAGTAGTCAGTCTTTTGTTCGGCTATCATTTTTTCAAAAATACTGTTCAAAAACAGGCGTTGTTCTTCTGTAATATTCAAGATGGGTGTACCACCGATTTTAAAAAGGATAGATTGCTGAAGGCTTTCCGACCGTTCACTCTGTTTGAAAAAATCTTCCGAAAAAAGACAGGTATAGCCCACATAAGTACGAGAAAGCGTTTCCCAAGAATAAGGTATGTGCGGATTACCAAAAAAAAGAACCGTACCATCCGCCTCAAAACTGCGGTCAGCATAATGAATGATGCTTTTCCCAGTGGTCAAGCAGATTTTATAAAAGTCTTTTCTACTGTATGTCAGAGTAGCACTGCTATCATCTTCGATTTGAAAGGCATTGAAACCCTTTAGTTTTAGTTCGCTATTAAAAGCAGAAACGGGGTGGCGCATTTTATTTTCCATGCCACAAAATTAAGAAATTCAAACCAATCATATCGAAATGATTTGAATTAAAAGTGAAGCCATAGGAAATTTAATTTAAATGAGTGTGTGACATATTAGGGGAAAAGAAATATAAAAGGAGTTAAAGGAAAGTATTAGTTTTAGATTGGGAAAAAAACATTACTCACCTAAAACTCCTTGTGCAAGATATGGAAGAAAAGGAACTGTACCAAATAGTGGAA